>DATDYB010000009.1:0-4046 GCA_036517115.1 Minisyncoccota bacterium
GCGGGCAAGAAAGAAATGAAGGCCGAGGACGGCCGTGACGGTCGCGGCCAGTTCCTCGACGGGCGCGCGGGCGAAGACCTCATACTCAAGATCCCCGTCGGGACGACCGTCATCAAGGATTCGGGCTACGCGCAGGAAATGGAACAGGTGGGGCAGAGGATTCTCGCCGCGGGCGGAGGCGCGGGCGGCAAGGGAAATTTCAAATTCCGCTCCGCCATCAACACCTCGCCGGTGGAATTTCAGGAAGGGCTCGCGGGAGACAGCGTGCTCTACACTCTCAAGCTCCGGCTCATCGCCGACATCGGACTTGTCGGACTGCCCAATGCGGGCAAGTCGACACTTCTGAACGAGCTCACCGCCGCGAAAAGCAAAGTCGCCAATTATGCGTTCACGACACTCGAGCCGCATCTCGGCGCGTACTACGAGTTGATTCTCGCGGACATACCCGGCCTTATCGAGGGGGCCTCAAGCGGGAAGGGGCTCGGCGTGAAATTCCTGAAGCATATCGAGCGCACGAAGGTCTTGTTCCATCTCGTGTCCGCCGAATCCGAAGATCCCGTGAAAGACCATGCGGTCATCAGGAAAGAACTCACCGCGTACAGCCCGCAGCTCGCGGAAAAAACGGAATATGTCTTTCTTACAAAAAGTGATCTCGTGTCTGCGGATGTTCTCTCCGATAAACTCTCGGCGCTCACGAAGGCGGGTATCGCAGCGACCCCCTTTTCCGTCTTGGATAATGAGAGCCTCGGCGAAGTGAAAAAGATACTCAACAAGATAAAAGAGGGGAAGGGTTCCTGAAATTTTTTCTCCGAAGTAATGCACGTTATGCAATTGAAAAAGGTCATAAAATAAGCTATTGTACCCTTGTATGGCTTGGAAATTACCATCTCCAGCGAAGAAGAAAAGAATTGAAACCAAAGACAAGGCCGAGGCGGCCCGACTTAAAAAAGACGGTTACTTACAAAAGAAGCTAAAAAGTGGAAGGATTGTCTTAGAAAAGAAATTTGCAAAATGGGAACTTTTCCAAGAGGAGGTGAGAGTCTTTCTCGAAGCTTTAGGATTTCAAGATACCGAATCAGGACATTCTTCCTGGCTCGGTAGATACCAAATCGATGTCGTCGGAGGCATTGAGGGAACCTTCCTTGTTTTTGAGTGCAAAAGCAGTCATGATCCGAAGCTATCAAAAACACTCACTAAAGAGATCAATGTTTTTGCAGGCAAGAAAATAGAAATTGAGAAGGCCATTCGTGAAAAGTATGGAGCGAAATACAACGAGGTGAAATTCGTCCTTGCTCTCGAAGACGTACATCCTACAGAGGACGACATAAAAACTGCGCGAGAAAACGATATTTACCTTTGGGGCAGTAGTTATCTTAAAACGGGTAAAGACCTCTTCACGATAATTGGACCGCTAACTGCTCACTATGTCCTTAAAGAACTCGGAGTGAGCCCAAAGACAATCCGTGATGAAGAAGGGGGTGCTGATTACAAAGTCCCAAGTTTTTGCGTAACTGTTGGCGAGCAAAAAATATACAGTTTCTTTTTGCCGGCAGAAAAATTACTTAATCTGGTATACGTTTTTCGCCTCCAGCCTGGTAATGAGGATGCATACCAACGATTCATATCCAAAAAAAGAATTTTAGGTACTGGAGGCATAACACAATTTATAGATAGCGGTCGGTTTTTCAAGACCAGTGTTGTATGTAGCTTCGAAAGACAGATAAAATTTGATCCGAAGCCAACGGGTCTTCTATTGTCCTCAAAAGACGTTGAGTTCGGAATTCTAAGCATTCCGAAACTATATGGAACAGTTTGGATTATTGATGGACAACACAGAATTTATGGTTATGCCGGAGTCAATCCTGAAATGAGAAAAACTAATATCGGAGTCGTCGCTTACCAAGAGGTAGACAAGAGGCAACAGGCGAGAGATTTCATCGACATCAATCAAAAACAAAAGCCCGTAGACCCGAACACACTTTGGGATCTACTTTCACAAACCGATCCATACTCGACGGAAGGAGCGATTACGAAAATCGCAAAAGAACTAAATAATAAAAAAGGGATTTTTAAAGGAAAAGTATTGATCCCAGGAAAGTCTTTCCATGCAAAAAGATCATCCTACCCACTTAAATTGTCGAATATCTGCTTGAGTTTGTCTGATCGCAGACTTGTAGACTTCAACGTTAGAGACAACTTATATAAAACGACAAGTGATGTTCGTGATGATAACCGTTATCCGGACTCGGTCATTGAACATTCAGTCAATGTGCTTGATGAATACTTCTTGCTTCTATGGGAAATCGCTGAAAAAGTCCCCGATTGGAGAAAAGGGTTTATTTTAAATAATAACGGATTCAATGTTTTTCTACGCGTTCTGGCAGAAATCTTAAAGTTTCAATCTGGCAACTGGAGTAAACAGGAAGCGAAGAAAATACTGACGGGACCGATTGAGAGTTATTTCGAAGCAGGCTATGAGGATCTATCCGACATTAGAACGTTTACCAGTAATGAAGCCGGTCGAGCGAAGGAAGCCTTAGATATTATCAAAAGGATCAATGAGAAAAATGAAACCTTTGCTCGCGACTTTATCAAAGAAGCAGAACGACGTGAACGGCTTGCGTACGAGAAGTCAGATCCGTATCAAATCCTCAAAGATCTGGAGTCAAACCTGCGTCAATTCATAGAAAACAAATTATCACAGGCGACTGACCATTGGTGGAAACAACGAATACCCAAAGACGTTCAAGAAAAGGCCGAGCTAAAGTTAGAAAAAAGTCAGAGCCCTTGGCCGTGGGTTAAGGCTGAAGACAAGTACCCCATTGCATATATTGACTTTCCGGACTATGCAAAAATCATTCTAAGGGCGGATAATCGGCGACATTTATTCCCAGAGATCAAATCCGATGCCCCCATCGAATCCATCGTTACAAAGTTGAAAGAGCTGGAAGATATTAGAAACAAAATTGCCCATTCAAGACCAATAACTGTTCAAGAGTCGACAACGTTGCGACTTTACACCACACAAATTTTGCAGACTATAAATCCACATAGTGAGCCATCATAAACGTTATCAACAGCGTTTCGTCTCCACTGGAAATTCATCCACCAGCGCGCTATACTCACGACATGAGTGAGGCAAAAATGAAAGAATATAAGGCTCGGTTGCCGCTACGAGTACAAATCAGCATCAAAAATACCGATGAGGGTCTTTGGGCTAAGATTTCAACTACAGACGGCAAAATTGATAACTGCTATACGCAAGCAAGCAGTGCTACAGAATTACTGCTGATGGTTAACGATGCCATTCTGACGTACTTTGAGATACCCGAGGATTCTAGAAAGGATGTAGGGTTTTATGTGCCACTTTCCAAACAGCATGTTCGTATTGAGGATATGTTTAATCAATTTGTCTCAATGGAGAAAGAGATAGACCAACGCGGTCGTAGCGAAAAAACATTAACATTGCAGAACTCTGTTTGTTGATCTCGGCGTGTGGCCAAACCTAAAGGGGGAAAACCCAAACTGGCAGCTTGTACACCCGATGATGTTTTCGGGGCGATACATAAACTTGGCGGCTTCCAAATAATCTTTGAGAGCGCGAAGCATAGCAAGATTCGACATGTAGCGTCCGGTCGGGCATTCATGATTCCTCGAACTTCACCGGTGAATAAGCACATGCTACGAGATTTTGTGGAGAAATTCCTTGTCGCAAAATGCGGACTTGAAGAGAAGGAGATTTACAAACACCTCTGGTGTTAAAGTGCCCTACATATTATTGCCTAACGGCGGATTTGATTTTTCGGCGCGGCTGTGGTATCATTAGGATTACTTTTTCAGATCCTCCGCGCTCCGGGTAGTTTGTGCGGCTTGTCCGATGGAGTCACCGCATGAACTTTCCCTCGAAAACATACCAGAAGAACGGCAGGTGGGTGGAGAAGCCGAGCACTACGGTAGTCTCTATCTGCATCTGCAAAAACAAATACATAAAAACGCGCGAACATCAGACACAGTGCCTGCGGTGCATCGGCGTAGCAATGGCCATA
>DATDYB010000010.1:0-57701 GCA_036517115.1 Minisyncoccota bacterium
AGACTCTTTTTTACTTTCAAATATTTTTCGATCCGCTGTCGCTCATACAAATTCAAATGCACAAATTCCTTCATAAATTCATTTTACAGGTGTTCGGATTCAAAGGTATATCTCCAAGTCGCCGGAACGGTCGAGGATACGGTTCCCGCGCACCAGCCTATAGAACCCTTAACGAGGTCTATAACTGGTAACAAGTTTCGCTCATTTCTACTTAAAAATGAGCATTCTATTGGGTTTACAATTTATTTTGTGAATCCATTGAGTAAAAGTTCTCTACAAATAACATTATTCATAGCATCGTGCCCCTTATTGTTGCCAGGCGGCAGGCTGCTATGAATAATCTACAAGACACTTCAGTCAGTGAAATTGTTCTAACAGATCCATACGAAGGAGAGGGAATCGAGGCGGTCACGGTGAACGGAGCAACTCTCATTTTATTCGAAAGAATGTTCAATTTCTCTCTCAACTGAATCTACAACAGGAGTTCTTTTACAATGAAACCAGAAACCCAACTCAAGGCGATGAAGTCGGTGCGCAAGCACACGATCTTCGTCGGGAAACCCCACAGTTCGCCGAAAGGTGAACGTGGATACAACCGCAAACGCGAAAAACAAAACTGGAGAAAGGAGACCGTATGAAAATCTTCATGGATATCGGAGACACGAAATATGTTCGAGAGGCGATCGAGCAGATCTTCACCACAACGGGTCAACTCGAGTTCGTGTCCAAGGTTCAGGAGGCCGACGCTATCATCGTGTCGGATCCTGAAAAAGTCGAGGTGTACTTGGAACACACTGATAAGCGCGTGGCCCAGTTACTCTGGTGGAAACAAAGACCTTCGACTGCTCCGCAAGGAGATCGGTTCAAAGTTTTTGACGCCCTCGAGGCCAAAAAACTGCCGGGCCTCATTGAGGCAATCAAATTCCTTAAAGGGGAATAACGTGTGCCGTATCACACGCAGTCACAACGGTTGATCATACGGGATCAACCACTGCTCTCCGGATGAAGTCCGGACTGACGAGTCCTTACGCAGATTCAGGACGAAAGCAGAGTTTTGGAGGTTTCACCTCCAAAAAACTAGGTTCTTTAAAATTCAAAGTGTTCATTGGTTGATTGGTGCAATAAGGTCGTACGCCTTAGGCGGATTGCTTTATTGCATCAATCAACCACAAACCAAAAAGGAAAAATGAACACGAAACTAAACATCCTCGTCGTCGAAGACAAACCGGAAAACATCGCCGCAGCTAAAAAAATGCTTGCGGATCACAACCTCACCGTTGTCTCAGGGTTCGATGACGCGCTCACCGCGCTCAAACGAAACGGTTACGCGCGTAGGAAAGTGGAAGCGCCGGAGAAATTCGACGTGGTCCTCACCGACTGCCTGTATCCCAAAGGCGGCACTGCTTGTATGGGACCCCGAGGGGAAGCAGTCGTTAACTGCCAAGGCGAAATGCCCTACGGCCCCATGGTGGTGTTTCACGCTATCGAAGCTGGAGTACCGCACATCGGGCTCATTACCCAAGGCAACCACCATGACGATCCGTTCGTCTTTGCGCTCGACAGCCTCAGAGGCTTCAAGAGTGAGAAGGTGAGTGTCGTCGTCACCAATGAGTGCGGCGAGTGTCTACACAAGGATACTCTCGAGGTTGTGGAGTACGACCACCCTAACGGCGAAAAGTTCTACGCATTGGAGAAAGAAGGAAAACTTCTTCGGGTGAAGAACTGGAAAGAGCTTCTCGACCGTACGTTGGGAACCCACGAGGTTACTGAGGACGGGAAGTGGCGCGAAGAACGCCGCGCACAAGTCCAGATCTAACTCTGGAGAGGTAGGGCGACTACCATCAATTGTCGCGACCCGCAAACATTCGTTTGCGGTTTTTTATTAGTAAATTCACACCTGTTAATATCTGTCTTTGTTTTTTTAGTATACTAACCTCATCGTTATTTAATTAATTTAAACCATGGAAGAAAAGAAAGAGGAGAAAAAAGACGACTTTACAATTTTTGATGATAACGGAGCACTAGTTAAGTTTCTCTCCGGCATTCTAGATAAAGGGAGTGCTCTTGTTCATCACGCCGACAGCCAAACTAACATTCTGATGGGAATCAGTTCTGCTATTTTTATTTTCTCACTTTCAAGTTCACTGCAACGAGGTCATATGGAAATTCCTTTTCTCATCCTCATTCTTTTCAGCGCCTTTTCGTCATTAGCAGGTCTTTACGCCATTCATCCTCCACGTTTCATGCGAAAGAAGCAACAAGAGGAGAGCGTTATGTATAACAAAAAGATCTCTGATTTTACCTCTTCCGACGACTATTTCAAGGTTCTCTGGAGCGTCATGTTAAACCGAACTGAAGTTGTCCGGCAGTACTCGATGGAAATCTATAATTTATATAAATATAACTACGGACCTAAACGAAAACTCTTTAAATTGGCGAGAAATCTTTTAATCGCGGGTCTGGTCTGCAGCCTTCTTTCATTTTTATTTATTACGTCCAAAACTTTTTAGTTTATTTCGACAAGCGAGGTGAGGAAGCGGAGCTTCCGCAAGACTTTGAGCGTTCCGTCTGCGGAATGCGAGAAGTGTACCGTTCCTGTAAGGAAATCGCGGACGCTTTCCGATGCGGACATGAAATCCGAGTCGATGTCGAATCAAAAGGTGAGAAGCGAATACTTGGAGCTTCGCAAGACTCTGAGCGTTCTTTCGGAAGAATGCGAAGAGTGTACTGAACCTGTAAGGTTGCATACCCCGCGACCCTGTCGCGGAATTTGGGTCCAGGGCTTGCTTTAGGGTAAATACCTTTTATAGCTTTCCGTACAGTAACTTAAATATTTTCTTCTGAAAGTCAGCGAATTTTTCGTTTTCAATAACGAAACTTGTCTCAGTATTGAGGTCAACAACCGCCACCTTGTGTCCGTAAATGAGCTGGATGATATTCTGATCGAATAAATCAAACTCTGAGGGTATAACTTTTGTCTTTTGGTTAAAATCGGGCTCGACGTCCGCTTCTGTAGCTTTACTGCGTATCACATATCGTTCTAGATTTTTATTGTCTCTTTTTTCTCTATAATCTTTCGGTAAATATTTATTGGTTCTAGCCCGATCTTTCGATGAGGAATACCGGTAAAAAGCATCCCCTTTCTTGAGAGAGTCGACGATGTCTGAATACACCGATGAAATACCATTCCTTCCTTCGAGGAACTTTATGATGGGCTTATCTTTAGGTGCACGATAGAGATCTTCGAGGTCGGGTAGTGTTTCCTCAATATCTATACTCATTTCGCGCAATAACCCCCTAATTTTCTCGGGATGTTCGGCAATATACTGTTTTCTCTTACCTTTTATGGTGATTGTTATAAGTTTGCGTTCTAGCAACAAGCCAAGCGCTTTGTAGACAATTGGCCTGAACGTGCCTATATCTTTGGCTATATCGGAGATTGAAAGGGAAGTGCCTCGTTCTAAAAGATGGAGATACACTATTGTTTCAGGGTGGGTGAGCCCCAACTTCGTAAACAATTCCTTTATTTTATCAATTTTATCCATATTTGTATTAAATTAATTACACTTTTAGTTACTGAAAATACCCTTTTATAAAGCCATAAATTTTATTAGTGCCCTTACTTACGTACATATTGTACTCCATACTATTACAATTTGTCAACTCTTCTGGTAGTCTTATGGGTAGAGGCTCTTCACAACAAACAATCCCCCCCCCAACAGAAAGGAAAAGTATGCCAGATCGCGACAATAACAACGAACGCACTAGCGAATCCAGTTACCAGCAGCAACGAGATGCATACGATGACCGCTGGAGGTCATGGTTGCGCGGAAGCAGCACCGGTATGGACATCGACGGGCGGTGTATCAACCCCCGCGACAGCAGTTGCGATAGCAACGAACGCGAGGAGTGCTAAATGACTTACAGTTTGAGGGTCTGACCAAAACCCTCTCTGTCTCGAGATGTGTATCTCGACTGATGATTCCAGTCTTCGCTAAAGCTACGGCTTGGCAAGGCAAAAGGATGAAACAGAAGTTCTATGACACAACAACAAAAAGAAAGGTAATGCTATAAACATCAATTCATTAACTAACCTGTTAGAAGAAAATGGCGTGTCCACCAAAACATGGGGGACTGGAAAAGCGAAAACAATCCACCACCTACTCTCCGAAATTCAAGAGGGTGAAACTGTTCTGGAAGAGACGGAAAAAGGACTGGTCCGGAAAACCTCATTCCTCACCATCCATGTTTTATACAAGGATGAACGGGGAACGTTCAAACTCTTCGAGGAAAAACAAGTGTTCACGGACGGTAGAACACGAACACGAGATCAATCATGGAGCGTGGCAGAGAAGATGAAGGCCACCGACGTGAATATCCAGGCAGCCGCATTAAGAGCCCTTGAAGAAGAGTTAGGAATTATGACAGGAGTGAAATTTTTGGGTGAGATAACAACCACCGACGAACTCCGAGAATCACCATCATATCCCGGACTCACCGCGCAGTTCAAGATGTTCAACCTTACGGTGCACATCGACTATCATGAGTATCGGCCTGATGGTTACACGGAAGTACAGGAAGATAAATCAACGTACTTCAAATGGAAGCATGTGGAACCTTAATCTGTTCCCATCGCTAAAAGGTTTGCTCGTTCCCTCAAAACGAGCTCTGTATCGAGATGCAGGTCTCGACTGATGATTCCAAAAGGATGAAACAGAAATACTTTTTACACAACAAACAAACCCGACATCAAATAGATATCATCCACAACAAAGATTGCTATGAAATACACTGATTACGATCTCCGATTATGTGCAGGTGAAGAGTGGCTTCCCTCTAGTGAAGATACGCGTATGAGTTGGCGCAAGGCGATGGAGAAAACGTTACAAGATCCGAACCTACGACTACCCCATTACTCTGATTTAATCCACGCTGAAGAAATGGCTCGGAAAAAACCGGAACTTCGTGAAAAATTTGGTGAATTGCAGAAAGGTTGGCCATACTGGAGCGCCAACTCTGAAAATCATGATCCAAATTCAATGTATGCCTGCATTGTGACAGAGGATCATCTGCATTATAAATCACATACTCAAAAATACCTGGGGTACATGGTGAGATTCATTCGACAAACGAATCCAAAGAGCGTGGATAAATCACACAATAACGTAACAGAAGTATAAGCTCAAAAATTTCAATTACCTCTACAATAAATTGTAGGGGTTATTTTTAAGTCCAAAGCATTGGTGCTTTTTACAACAATTTCTTTTTTGCCAATTCTTCGGCGAGGAGTTGCGGCGAAACGATCTTTACTCCATGAACGATCGTACCCCACAGTTTACCGAAATCTCTTTCATCGCCAGTGAGCAAATGGGTGGCCTGACCTGCGATCGCTCCGCCGAGGATGGGAATATCTTTCGAAGCGATCGTTATTTCAATAGTGGTGGTAAGCGATGAAACGATCTCACACTTTTTTACCAATGATTCTAAAGAGGGGACCGCTTTTGAGGCTTTCAAACGGAGGTTCCGATACGCCTCCTCTATCGCATATACATTAGTGAGACAAGTACCTTGATCCAAAAGAACACCTACGAACATCCGCATTCTACTATGCGGCAAGGCGGCGCTAAAGAGAATGTTTGCGTCCAGAAATACCCTCATTTATTTTTTGGAAAATACTTTTTGAGCGAATCTTCGTTGTTTTTCTTAAATTCATTAAGTCGTTCATCTGTGTACATTTCAATAGGAAACGTGGCCCCACCTCGAAGGAGGATCCCTTCACTGGTTTCTTCCGCCAATACCTGACCTTCGCCTTGTATACCCAAGCGCTTCCTAAGCTCTTTAGGGAGGGTGAGAGTTCCTCGATCGTTTATATTTATTACTTTTGTCATATATTCAGTATTTCATACTTTCAGTAAAAATGCAACGTGCCTCCTCTAAATACTAATATCTATGGAAACAGGGCAATGGTCAGATCCCATCACATCTGCAAGAATTTCCGCTTTTTTTACTTTATTCTTTAGGGAGTTAGAAACTAATACATAATCTATCCTCCAGCCGACGTTCCGAGCGCGAGCATTGGACCAGTTGGACCACCAGCTGTAATGACCGTTGCCTTTGGTAAATATTCGAAAGGTATCAATGAAACCGGCATCGATAAAGGCTTGAAAGCCCAAGCGTTCTTCTTCGGTAAAACCTTTCAAACCTTCGTTGGCATCCGGTCGAGCCAAGTCATCGGGGGTATGGGCAACGTTAAGATCGCCACAGAAAACAACGGGTTTCTTCTTTTCTAATTCCTTACAATAGGCAAGAAAAGCAGGATCCCATTGCTTGTACCGAAGGGGAATACGGCTCAAGTCGTCCTTAGCATTGGGAGTGTAGACCGTCACTACGAAAAATTTTTCATATTCCGCTGCAATAACCCGACCTTCTGTCAGAGGATCGCCATATTTGTCCGCGCAGAGCCAAAATTTATTAACAATTTTCTCCGGTAAGCCATTTAACACAGCCAGAGGCTTTGTCTTTGTAAAAATAGCCGTGCCGGAATAGCCTTTTTTTGTCGCTGAGTTCCAATATTCTTCGTACTGAGGCAAATCCACTTCGGACTGGTGTTGCTCGGCCTTGGTTTCCTGTAAACATAAAATATCCGGCGAATATTTCTCCACAAAAGGAAGGAAGAGGCCTTTTTTATGCACCGCGCGGATGCCGTTTACATTCCAAGAGATGATGTTCATAAAAATAACTATAGCATCCAGTTTGTTTTCATAAAAATTGAGCATATAATGTAAGTATTATGACACTACAATACATTTCAGAGCGGGTTAAAAAGAATACTGAGAACGTGACGGGTCTTCACAACGAAATTTGGGGGGACTTTGCGCATATCAAAGGCAACGTTGCTCATATTTACGGCGACGTAAGTATGCACAAACTCAAAGGTGATGTCTCGAACATTAAAGGTGATATTACCGGCGTATTTGGAAATGTAAGCAATATCCTCGGCGATGTATCACATATCCGAGGAGATCTTACTCTTATAAAAGGAAACGTAACGAACATCACCGGCGATTTGACCGGCATACTTGGCGACGTTTCCAATCTACGCGGTTCAGTTACTGATATTCGCGGGGATGTGAGTAATATCCGGGGGGATGTAAGTGATTTGATTGGAAATGTTTCTCTTTTAAAGGGTGAGGTGTCTAATATTGAGGGAAATGTGACGGATTTACGCGGTGATACAAGCAATATTTCCGGAAATGTCACTAATATCGAAGGTGATGTGAGTAATCTCAAGGGGAATGTGACAGGAATTGAAGGTGACGCAAACGGACTCTCTGGAGCAGTAAAAGAAGTAGTGTAGTGGCTATATGGCCTTGCAAAAAATAATCTTTTGTGCTATGCTACTGGCACAATGATTTCAAAGACGAAAAAGCAGAAAATAATCAAAGAAATCGGTATTCACGACAAGGATACTGGTTCTTCTGAAGTTCAGATTGGTATTTTGAGCAAACGTATTGACGAACTCGCTTCTCATTTGAAAAAACATCAAAAAGATAACCATTCTCGACGAGGACTCCTCGGCATGGTTGCAGCGCGACAGGCTCATTTGAAATATCTTCAAAAAAAGAATCCTAAGCGATACGGCGCTATTACCAAAAAGCTCGAGCTCAAGAAAAAATAACTAGGAAAATTAGCCTCACTTGCAATGCATGATTTTTGCACTACAAAAATCATGTCGCAAGATTTTTCGTAACGTAGTTATGAAAAAATTGCGACCAGCTCGGAGCTCTTGTTTTTTGATATACTAGTTGGAGAGATCATTGTATTTTATTAAGTAATTCATTTTTATAATTTTCGGACGTTTGCGCTTTCATTCGTAGCCATTCGCATATTCGCACGCATTCGCAGATTAGTATTTATATGTCAGTCATTAAACACAAGGAACAAAGAGTTGGTATTTTTATCGATGCGCAAAATTTGTATCATAGCGCCAAAAATTTATATGGCGCACGGGTTAATTTCGGCCAAATCGTTAAAGACGCAGTAGCGGGCAGAGCGCTTATCCGCGCCGTTGCCTACGTCATCACCACCGAATCAGGCGACGAAAAAGCCTTTTTCGAAGCACTCGGAAAAATGGGTATTGAGACTAAGACAAAAGATTTACAAATCTTCTCAAGCGGCAGTAAAAAAGCCGACTGGGACGTCGGTCTCGCCGTAGACGCCATCAAGATGGCTCCGAAGCTCGATACGGTCATCATCGTATCAGGGGACGGCGATTTCATTCCCCTCGTCGAATATCTAAAAATAAATGAGGGATGTCAGGTAGAGGCTATCGCCTTTGGAAAATCAGCATCAGGCAAGCTCAAAGAAGCGGCCGATGACTTCATCGACCTCGACCACAACCCACGTAAATATCTTCTAGGCCATTTTGGTGGAGGGAGAAAACCTCGACACCACGCTTCGGAGCGAAGACAGGCGACTCAAGAAAAAGTTGCTGAGGTTACGGAGGTGGAATAGAGAATGTAAAAACTGTCCTACATCCGCAACGCGGATCGGACGAACAAAACCACTGGCTCTCGCCAGTGGTTTTGTTGTAGTCAGCGTTTTTTTACAAGAAAAAACCACCTGTAAACAGGTGGCTGGAATTGGAAAGAGAACTTAGAACTAAGGTTGCTCTCTCCATGCGTGATACGGGATAAAACCTGGATTACGCTCCATGAGCTTCACCAAGTCGATGCAATCCAGTGCGCGAGGATGATCGTCGACCCTCCCATGCACACATGGCGGTGGCGGTGCGGTAGTCATGTGATGGACCCGTTCTTCAAGCAATATCTCTGTTTGCAGCTTCCGGTAAAGCTCTAGAGATTTGCTTGCTCTCCGCTCACGTTCCAACTCTTCGGGAGAGAGCGGGATGGGTTTGGTGGAATGGGCTCGGAGCGTATTCAGTACGGGGGGCACATACGGGAGGGTCACCCCCGCTTTAACCCTCCGCACGAACGTCGCGGCTTGTTGTGGGTTATCCCAACAATATGGCGGGAGAACGATGTCGTCGAGTATGAGTGGCATAGTATTTCTGTATTTCTACCCTTATTTATACCATATCTTGTTGTAAAAGTAAACAAGAGGCAAGAAAAATAGAGCAGAGGCGAGGCCCTACTCTATACGACCCACATGCGGAGCCAGACCCCCGAGACAGGGAATTCAGCCTGCGTATTTCTACAGCGACATAGCAGCACCGCTTTATCCAATACGCATTCGAAACGATCTTCCTCGCAAAATCGCAAGCACCTTAGTCTATTTGACGGCTACAGCTTCGTACACTACCGTGTACCACACTGCCTTTGCTCCGAGAGAATGTATGGTTGCGGTACCAATCTCAGTATTCCTACCTGCACAATCAGGCCTCTTTCGAGCTTCATGTGGAGTCTAAATGGATAGTACCCTGTACCGCACAACAAGTCAACAATGCCAAGTCGAACTAGTTTTGTTACACTTCTAGCAAATGCTAAAAAAAGAATACTCAATTGAGATCGGCGGGAAAATGTTGACAGCGGAATTTAATAACTTAGCGGAACGCGCACACGGATCGGTACTTGTGAAATATGGCAACACCACGATCCTCGCTACTGCCGTGATGTCGACAAAGTCCAAGGAAAGTGGAGATTTTTTCCCGCTCACCGTTGACTTCGAGGAAAAATTTTATGCAACAGGAAGAATCCTAGGTTCCCGCTTCGTACGAAGGGAGGGGAAGCCGTCCGACGAAGCGGTGCTTTCCGGCCGTATCGTCGACCGAACCATTCGCCCGCTCTTTGACCAGTGGATCCGACACGAGACGCAAGTCATCATCACCGTGCTCTCAATTGATGAAGAGGATCCTGATGTGCTGGGGGTTATCGGCGCTTCGCTCGCTCTCGGCGTGTCCAACATTCCCTGGAATGGACCGGTTGGAGCAATCCGTATTGGAAAAATAAAAGGGCAGAATGATTTTATCTTAAATCCCACCTACGCGTGGCGAGATACTCCCGATCTGGAATTTGAACTCGTAGCCTGCGGTCAACACGGGACTATCAACATGGTTGAACTCGGAGGCAACGAGACGGTTGAATCGACGGTCAGCAAAGCTCTTGTGCTCGCAGCAGAGGAAATTTCAAAGCTTCAAAAATTCCAGGAGACTATTATTAAGGAGATCGGCGTTCCTAAACGCTCTATACCACAACAAGTCATATCAAAAGAAGCAACAACACTTTTTGAAAAAGAAATCGCACCAAAAATGGATGAATACGTTTTCACCGGTATTCCAGGCGACTCAAAGATTTACGAGCTTAAAGATTTGTGGCTTGCGGTGTTCGAAAAAGCTTTGCCGGAAGAACACCGAGCGCTCGCGGAAAACTTTTTTGAAGAAAAAGTAAACGCTCTTATTCACCACGAAGCGGTTCTCTCGGGCAGACGTCCCGATGGCCGCGGCACCGACGACATCCGTCCGCTCTATGCGCAGGCCGGCGGCGTTTCCTCAATCCTTCACGGTTCAGGTATTTTCTTCCGTGGACAAACTCACATCCTCTCCGTCCTTACACTTGGTGGACCGCAGGATGTACAGCTTATCGAAGGAGTGGGGGAGGAAGAAAAGAAACGTTTCATGCACCATTACAACTTTCCTCCCTTTTCAACCGGAGAAACAGGGAGAACAGGGGCGAATCGTCGCATGATCGGCCACGGCGCACTGGCAGAAAAAGCGCTTGCCCCTATGATCCCTTCACAGGAAACTTTCCCATACACTATCCGACTTGTTTCGGAGGCGCTGTCCTCCAACGGATCGACTTCTATGGCCTCCATTTGTGGCGGCACTTTGGCACTTATGGACGGTGGTGTACCGATCAAAAAACCTGTGGCAGGAATTTCTTCCGGTGTAATGATCGTTGACGAAAAAAATTACAAGGTACTTACCGACATTCAAGGACCAGAAGATCATTTTGGTGATATGGACTTCAAAGTAGCTGGAACACGTGACGGTATCACCGCCATCCAAATGGATGTAAAAGTGAAGGGTATCCCTGTTTCGATTCTTACAGAAGCATTTGGGAAAGCGAAGATTGCTCGTCTCGCCATTCTTGATGTTATCGAATCAGCGATTAAAGAACCACGGAAAAGTCTCTCTTCTCATGCACCAAAAATCATCAGCATGACCGTCAAACAGGATCATATCGGACTCGTTATCGGACCAGGAGGGAAAACGATTAAAACCATCATTGAAAAAACAGCCGTTCTAGGCATCGACATTAACGACAATGGCATCATCCTCATCACCGGCAAGAACGGTAGTGCAGAGAAGGCAGAAGCCATTATCAAGACTATGGTAGGGAACAGAGACTGACAAAAATTGAATAGTTTTCTGGTACAATAGTATTAATTGAAAATGACAATTCCGATTGTCATCCCCGCGGATGCGGGGATCCAGAACTGGATTCCCGTTTTCACGGGAATGACAGCAAACTACCATCTTACATTTTTAGTTTTTAAGTATGCCCCCTGAAAAAGAAAATCACCCTCTCATACCCCCCAATCTACCCACAGGTATTCCACCGCTTACCTTTAAAACTCCTGTTTTCCCCGTTACTCCTCCCGTGCCAATCGCAGGAAAAACACAAACCGCGCCTGTTTTCGTGACGGGTGCGCCAAAAGTTTCTACTGCCATTCCGCAGCACCAAGAAGTGCCGCCCCCCGCACCGAAGAAAATTATCAATATTCTCGAAAAACCGGAATACGCTCAACAACCGATTACCCCCGTAATCCCAGCACCAACACCAAAAACAGTCGCCGCTTCCATTCCCGCACCTGTTATTAAAAATCCTGAACCGACCCCGCGTCCTGTTGTGGAATCACTGGTACAGCCACCGACAAAAGTACCTGCAGCAGAACCTACACCAGAACCAATAGCACCAAATCCCTTTGTATATTTGCGACCACTCCGAACTTTTGAAGGAGATGTTGCTGACGCTGTAAAGAATAAAAATGCGTCGGTAGTGAAAATTGCGGTAGCTGAAAGCGTGAAAAAACAGAAATCCCAAGAAACACTGGAGCCGCCAACTCCTGTGTTCAAAAACCTTGCTATTTTCCTAATGAGTTTGCTTATGGTGGGGGGTGGAGGATATCTCGTCTACACCTTCTACTACGTACCCAAGACAGTAGCTCCGGCAACAAGAGAATTTGCTGTAGAAAGTCTGGTCGTTCCTGATACACAAAAAGAATTTCCGGTAAGTGCCGCCAATGCCGGCACCATAGGACAAGCTATTCTAGATACAAAGACTGGAATGAACAAAACGTTACACGCAGTGACAGAACTGTATTTCACACAAACACAAAATAGTGTGAAGTCACTCATCGAAAGCTCTATTTTCGTAAATCTCTTGAGCCCGAATATCCCCTCTCCTTTTGTACGCAGCCTAAGTCCGCGTTTCATGTTTGGTTTTCATGAATTTAACGGCACACATCCATTTCTTATTCTCAAAACCACCTTTTATCAAAGCGCCTTTGCCGGCATGCTCAAATGGGAGGAGACTGTAGCAGACGATCTTAACACACTCTTCATCAGGCCTTCGCTTATTGCCAATACGGAAGCTGGCAAGCCTTCTACCACCGCCGATTTCTTGCGACGATCGAAACCTTTTGTTGATGTGGTGATTAAGAATAAAGACGTTCGCATGCTGACTGACGAGTATGAACATCCGATACTGCTCTACACCTTTGCCGATAAAGATACCATTATCCTCACCACTAATGAGTTTACGCTTAAGGAGATCCTTGATCGAATGACCAATAGGAGGTTTGTACGGTAGAATTTGCTCACCATCGAAAATTTTCAACCCCGAGACGCTTACCTTCACCACTCATACTCACTTTTCTTTACGGAAAATGGACAACTCCCTCTGGTCGGTCCTTCGTCAAACCTCAGGACTGAATCCATTTTCCTAAAAAGTTCGGTGAGTGGCAGAAGGTGAGCTATTTAGGTTGAAAATTTTCGATGGATTCGCCTGACGAAAAATTAGTTCTTAATTTTGCCTTTTAATCTTCGAATTGTTATCATTGTCTCATGTCAATCGATACCACAAAATACAAAACATTACTGGAAGCGGAATTAAAAACAGTAGAAGGAGAGCTCAAGACGGTAGGAAGAAGGAACCCTGCCAATCCCAACGATTGGCAGGCGACGCCGAACAAGGGAGATATTGACGAAGCGGACGATAATATCACCGCAGATAAGATTGAAAATTTTGAGGGAAACAGCGCCATTTTAAAACAACTAGAGACAAGGTACAACGAAGTAAAAGCCGCCCTTGAGCGAATCGTCAGCGGAACCTACGGACCCTGTGAAGTTTGTAAAAGACCTATCGAAGAAAAACGCCTTGAAGCCAACCCAGCAGCAACGACATGCATAATGGATATGAAATAGTCGCTAACAAGACACCACGCAGGTGTTTTTGTTTTTTGCTCTGCTGTAATAAGATATAGCAATGTCATTCGCCAAAGTCTCAAGTGCACAAACATCGCTTCTCAAAGCACACATCGTAGGTGTTGAAGTTGACCTCTCTAATGGTCTGCATGCTTTTTCTGTTGTCGGCCTTCCGGACAAAGCAGTTGCAGAATCAAAAGATCGCGTGTCGGCGGCGATCAAAAATACCGGCTTTAAATCGCCGAAAAAAAAGAATCAGAAAGTGGTGGTAGCCCTCGCTCCCGCCGATATCAAGAAAGAAGGGCCTAGTTTCGACCTCGCCATTGCTCTCGCCTATCTTCTCGCCGCGAAGGAGATATTTTTTAATCCGAAAGGTAAACTTTTCTTAGGAGAACTCTCCCTCGACGGAGAACTGCGCCCTGTGCCCGGAGTCTTGCCGCTTGTCGAGGAAGCGCGCAAGAGGGGATTTGCAGAAGTGTACGTGCCTACCGAAAATGTCCGCGAAGCGGCGCTCATAGGGAACATCGACGTCTTTGCAGTAAATACACTCAAGGAAATCCTCGGCCACCTCAACACCAAAACGATCGACGAGAATAAACATATTCAAAAGGTTATCCTTGAGCCAGTACCTGCAACAGACATCGTCCCAAGTGTGTATAGCAGTTCTGTAGACTTCGGTGATATCAAGGGGCAAAACGATGCAAAGCGTGGACTTCTCATTGCTGCCGCGGGCGGACACAACGTCGCACTATATGGCCCACCTGGCACCGGCAAAACCATGCTCGCCAAAGCGTTCGCGAGTATCTTGCCTCCGCTTTCATTTGACGAAATACTTGAGGTCACCTCCATCCATTCGGTGGCAGGGCTTCTTAAAGAAGATTTAGTAACCGAGCCTCCTATCCGTAGTCCGCATCACACTTCATCGTATGTGTCGCTCGTGGGCGGTGGCAGTATCCCAAAACCGGGGGAGATCACTCTGGCGCACCGGGGTGTGCTTTTTCTCGACGAGTTTCCAGAGTTTGATAAGCGGGTGATCGAAACCCTCCGCCAACCGCTTGAGGATAGGGTGGTGTCCGTCACCCGCGCCCGCGGGTCAGCGAAATTTCCCGCCCATTTCATACTTATTGCTGCTATGAACCCATGCCCGTGTGGCAATCACGGTAGCAAAGGAAAAGAATGCATCTGTAGTCCGATCAATATTCAACGTTATGAGCGAAAACTCTCAGGACCCATTGTTGACCGTATTGATATGTGGATCGAAGTGCCACCTATTTCCCACGCTCTCTTAAGCGACACAGAGAACGACAAACCTGAAAGCGACGAGATCCGAAAACAGGTAATGAACATTCGCCACACCCAAGGTCTACGCTTTAAGAAACACGGCATCGACATTAAAACCAACAGCGAGATACGAGGCAAAGATGTTTTAAACCTCGCCAACCTTACTCCAAAAGCAAAGGAGGTGTTAAACTTCTCCGCACAAAAGCACGATCTCTCAGCCCGCGCGTATCACAGAGTCGTCCGTCTTGCCCGCACCATTGCAGATATTGAAAAAAGCGAACCTGTAACAGACGGCCATATTCTCGAAGCTCTGCAGTATCGCCCAAAGAAAAAGGACTTGTAGTTACAAAAAATCGCATTCATTGCGATTTTTATACTTTATACCTACTACTCTATTTAGAATGGGTTTTTTGCTCCACGAATCTCGAAGTGCACATGTGAGCCGGTTGATTTACCTGTTGAACCCATGAGAGCGATGGTTTGACCTTGCTTCACCATCTGTCCCACAGTCACCAAGTTAGCCTTGGTGTGAGCGTAGAGAGTTTGGGTACCATTACCATGAGAAATAACGACATAGTTACCGTAGCCAGTATTCCAGCCACCCGTCTTGGCAATAATGACGGTTCCACCTGCAGCGGCGTAAATCGGTGTACCAAGGGAGGCAGCAAGATCCACACCATTGTATCCGTGAATGCCTTGTGACTTATGTCCACCAACGACAGGACGCATGTAATATCCAGAATATGTGGGAAGTCCTTTGCGACCTGGTACGGTAGGTGTCTTAACTTGTTCGATCTCTCCGTCTGGAATAGTGACATCTTCACCAACAACGAGCACAGCTCCCCGCACAAGTCCGTTGTATTCGATGATCTCTCCAATGTCAGCTTTATATTTAGCAGCAAGCGACTCAATAGTGTCGCCCTTCTTGATCGTATGACGAACACCTGAAACAGGAAGGATGATGAGGGTTTGTCCTACCAACAGTCTCTTATCTGACTTCACTTCGTTCGCCCACATGATGGTATTAACGCTCACCCCGAACATTTGAGCAATGCCTCCGAGTGTATCACCTTCGCGCACTACGTAAATAGAAATGGTATCACTGTGATGATCTTCGATATCCGCAAGAGTCCCTGAGGGACCAGTTTCCGGGAGTAGGGCGCTACCGACAATGGTAATCTCACCACCTCCTTTTGAAGGATTAGGGTCTGGGTTAACCGCGGCCTGCAATAAAGCCATGGTCTGAGAATTTGGGATATTTTCCTCTATCACCACCTTACTTTTCCCAAAGATGTCTGAAACAAAGGAAAAAACCCCAGCGTGAGCTTCAAAAGGAAGGCTCACGACGGTTATTAGCATAAAGAGCTTTATGGTTAAAAGCCCGAGAAATATTGACCATTTAAATTGCTTTGAATGAGTTTGCAAATTAGGTGTGAAATTATCAAGCGTTCCGTAAAAAAAGGGCCCAACAGAGCCATTTTCAAGCTTTCATTTTCTGTATACGCTCTCAATCATAGCCCCCCACCCCTAAAAGTCAACGAAGGTAATCCACAGCTCGTTATTGTAGAGTTACAAAACCCTTATCCAATCACAGTATTTGACATATTTACAATATTCATTTTGAATACTTTTTCCCCTGGTCCGACAAAATATCCATATTTAAGGCCATTTTTCGCATATCCACTCGCCCGTGATACTATTCACTGGTGAAGCCATACTTAGAAGAACTGAACCTAGAGCAACGAAAAGCAGTACTCCAAACCCAAGGACCAGTACTTATCGTCGCTGGAGCCGGGGCAGGGAAGACTAAAACCATCACCCACCGCATCCTTCACCTCATCAAGGAAGGGGTACATCCCAATGAAATTCTTGCCATTACCTTCACCAACAAAGCAGCGAAAGAAATGAGAGAGAGGGTGTACGAACTTCTAACAGGAGATAGGGGATTAAATCTTCCAGTGTCTGCGTTCCCTCCCGCGAGCCACCACCTACAAGCTTCAAGCTTCCCCTTCATGAGCACCTTTCACTCCCTTGGCGTACACATCATCAAGGAAAACGCGGAACATGTGGGCGTCCCGCGCCATTTCAGTATTTTCGACAAAGCCGACGGCAAGCGAGCAGTTAAGGAGGCGATGGAGCGTGCAGATGTTGATCCCAAACAATTTGATCCGGGAAAAATCCAGAATGCCATCTCACGACAAAAAGGAAACATGGTTTCAGAAAGCCGCTTTAACGCGGGAGGGGGGAGAGACTATTTTGCGGATATCGTTGGAGAGGTGTGGACGAGGTACGAAGAAATATTAAAAAAAGAAAAAGCCCTCGACTTCGACGACTTACTTTTGAAAACTGCTGAGCTTCTACAAAGCAATAAAGAAGTGCGCGAACGATATCAGAAACAGTGGCGATACATTCACATCGACGAATATCAAGACACGAACAAAGTACAGTACATGATCGCCAAGCTCCTTGCAGAAGAGCATAGAAATATCTGCGTAGTGGGAGACGCCGACCAAATGATCTACAGCTGGCGAGGTGCGGACATCACGAATATTCTTAACTTTGAAAAAGATTATCCTGAAGCAGTCGTTATCCTGCTTGAAGAAAATTATCGATCAACTCAGACCATCCTCACCGCCGCTAACCGTATTATAGAAAAAAACGTAATGCGCAAAGAGAAACGTCTTTTCACAAAAAATCCCGAAGGTGAAAAATTGGGCCTGAACATTCTCCATAATGAAACCGAGGAGGCTCGGACGATTACCGAAAAAGCAAAAGAGCTCATCGAGTCAGGCTCGGAACCTCGTGAGATCGCGGTATTGTACCGCGCCAACTTTCAATCACGTGTACTTGAAGAAGCCTTTATTCTAAAAGAAGTTCCGTACCAAATTTTAGGCACGCGTTTCTTCGACCGCAAGGAAGTTAAAGACTTACTTTCGTTCCTCCGCGCCGCCCTCAACCCTGAAAGTCTGGGGGATCTAAAACGAATCATCAACATCCCCGCTCGAGGCATTGGTAAAGTATCACTGTTAAAAATATTTGCGGGAAAAGAACATGAACTACCGGTGGCTATGCGAGAAAAAATGATCAAATTTAGGGCCCTACTTGGCCGCATCAGAGAAGTTGCCTTGAAAGAGAAGCCGTCTGTTACCATTAAATTCATCATGAAGGAGAGCGGCATCGAACCTACCTGGAGGGACGGGTCCGAAGAGGAGCAGGAGCGACTGGAGAACGTGCGTGAGCTCGTTACGCTCGCTTCTAAATACGACATCACGGAAGGCGAGGAGGGAGTGGAAAAGCTTTTAAGTGACGCGGCTCTTGCCACGGATCAGGATGAGCTTATGAAAGACAAGAACGCAGTCAAACTCATGACAGTGCACTCGTCGAAAGGCCTCGAATTCGACCAGGTCTTTATCCCCGGGCTTGAAGCGGATTTGTTTCCTCACAAACGTTTTAACGAAGATGAGATTAACGATAGCGAAGCTGAGGAAGAGCGGCGGTTGTTTTACGTCGCGCTTACCAGAGCACGAAAAAATGTATTCCTTTCGTATGCCATCGTACGTACCATTTTCGGTGCGCAGAAGGTCAACGCACCATCAGAATTTTTGAACGAACTTGATAAGGATCTTGTGGAGGGGGAGGAGTATGAGGCACCGAGGGGAGTCAAGGCGATCTTTATCGACTTCTAATATAAAAAATTTAAAATGAACCCATCTACTTTGTTGCCGACTCCGCTTGCTCCCTTACAGGGACTGTCCACTCATTGGGATTTCAGAAAATCCTCAATGAGTCTTGCGGAAGCTCCAAGCATTCGCTTCCTCACATGCACAGTACTATTCGTACAGTTTGGTCGCAATTCCTTACAGGAACTGTACACCTTTTGGATACTTCAGAAAGTATCACAAAAGGTCTTGCGGTGCTTCCAGTGGTCACACCTCACTCGCCGGCGCCTCGTATCTGGATCCATTTAAAAATTTTTATACTATGAATTTAATTCCAAAAAAGTCGTTAGGGCAAAATTTTCTCACTTCACAAGGTGCTTTGAATATGATTGTCGAGGCGGCCGATCTTCATCCACACAACATTATTCTCGAAGTAGGCCCCGGAAAGGGCGCTCTCACAGAGAAACTCTTGGTTCGGGACGTGAAAGTTATTACTGTAGAAAAAGATGACCGACTCATTCCTTTTTTAAAAGAACGTTTCTCTGAGGAAATTCGGGAGGAGAAACTTATACTCGTTCACCAAGACATTTTAAACTTCGATCCCGCCTCATACGGACTGACAACGGGGAGCTACAAAATTGTCGCTAACATTCCGTACTACATCACCGGAGCGTTTATACGAAGATTTCTGGAAACACCAGCGCAACCCGGCCACATGGTGATTTTGGTGCAAAAAGAGGTGGCGCAGCGCATTATCGCAAAGGACGGAAAGGAGAGCCTCTTTTCAATAAGCGTAAAAGCTTTCGGCATGCCTAAATATATAGAAACTGTTAAAGCGGGGAGTTTCAGTCCGGCACCAAATGTTGATTCTGCCATTCTTTCTATAAGCCACATTTCTAAGGATTTCTTTAAAAACTGCGAAGCGGAGGCTTTTTTTAAGGTGATTCATGCGGGATTTGCCCATAAACGCAAGCAACTAGGGGGTAACCTTACAGCCCTTGCACCCAAAGAAAAAGTGGCTTCCGTGTTGGAACAGCTTGGAATTTCCCCAAAAACTCGCGCGGAAGACCTTACGCTTGAGCAGTGGAAACAAATAGCTCAACACCTCCACTAAAAACTCACTACTTCACAATTTTTCAACCCCGAGACGCCTATCTTCGCAAAGCTACAGTGTTTTTCTTGACGGAAAATGGACAACTCCCTCCGGTCGGCCCTTCGGAGACTCAGGACTGAATCCATTTTCCTAAAAAACTCCCTGCTTTGCAGAATTTAGGCTATTTAGGTTAAAAAATTGTGAAGTAGTTCGTCCTCCTCGACCAAGCGATCCAGGATCCAGTTTGTCGTTGGAGCGAGCCCATCAAAAAATTTCCACCTAAACAGTGAGCATTCTGCAAAGTAACGAGCTTTTTAGGAAAATTGGGTTGTGTGAGCTTCTCCATTCTGATGGAGGGCGAGTTCCCAATTTTCCGTAAAGAAAAGTGAGTGTACTTTGTGAAGGCGAGCGTTCGGGGGTGGAAATTTTTGATGGACGAGCGCACTTTATCAACAGTTTTTAAACAGCTTATCCTGATATAATTGACATCAGAATTCTGTAAAAATTCCGTAAAATCTTGGCTAGAATCAGCGCAAAAAGAGTTGCCATCATCGCAACCTCAATTATCGTACTTGGAGGTATTTTTATGCTGGCAACATATCAAAAACCTGCCGATAAAGTACTTTCCTTCACCCAAACAACTCAAAGTGAGACTGAAAAGGCGTTCAAAACGCTCACAGAGAAAGATGCTGACGGTGATACCCTCAAAGATTGGGAGGAAGCGCTCTGGAAAACAGACATCAACGACCCTGACACCGACAAGGACGGTGCGCCTGACGGGGAAGAGGTAACTCTCGGGAGAAATCCAACCGTTAAAGGCCCGAACGATAAGCTCCTCGATCACCCCCTCGGAAGCACCACAATATTTAAAAATGATGTGAGCCTTAGCGCCACCGACCGATTCGCTCGCGACGTATTCACTCGTTACATGTCCCTTAAACAAGCCGGGGTGCCTGTGGGAACCGACGAGCAGGTCAACATTGCCAATTCGATCGCGGAGGAATACGACAGCTCGATCGAATTCAAGCGCTACAAAACCACGGATATTAAAATCGGAGTGAGTGATACTGCAGAAACGATCAAACAGTATGGAAATATTTTGGGTCACATCATCACCACCTATGCGGTGAGCTCCCGAAACGAGGGAATCATCCTTAAAGATGCTTTAGAAAATGATAACCCTGATACTTTAAAGGAGCTTGATCCCATCATCAAGGGATACGAACAATATCTCAGTCAATTCCTGCTCGTGCAGGTACCTCCTTCTGCTTTGTCGTTGCACCTGAAACTTCTGAACACCCTGAGTGAGCTCATTGGTACGGTGAAGGGTATGAAGCTCGTCTTCACCGATTCATTGCAGTCTCTTATCAGTCTCAAGGGTTATCAGGGCATAGCCCTTAATCTCTATAACGATCTCTTGGATCTGCAGAAATATTTTCTTAGTAAAAAAATCGACTACGTGATGGGTGAAGCGGGGTATGTGTTTATGCGACAACAATGAAACATTATTACTACAAAAAAGTAATAGCATTATTTTTGGTACTCTCTTTTATCTTACCTTCAGTCGCAATGTTACGTACTCAAAAAGCTGAGGCAATATTCGGGGTGGGAGATGTCGTCTTCGACATAACCAACACCTTTCAGAACGCCATGACCGCCGTAAGCACTGCGGCATCAAGCATTTCAGCTTATTTCTTACAATACAAAGAAGGGGTGCTTGATCCAATAGCTTACTTCATCGCCAAAGCAATCATTCGTCAGCTCACTGCAAGTATTGTGGACTGGATCAACTCAGGTTTTGAAGGCAACCCATCCTTCATTTCCGACCCAGGCGGTTTCTTTGTCGACCTCGCAGATCAGGAAATCGGGCGCTTTATCGAGGGAAATTCGGATTTGAATTTTCTTTGCCAGCCATTCAGTATCGACATCCGACTTGCTCTAGCGCTTCGGTATTCACCGTTCAAGCGAAAAATTACCTGTACACTCTCAGGTGCCTTTAAAAATGCGAAAGGGGCAGTGGATGGATTTACTGGTGGGAATTTCGCACAAGGCGGATGGCAGGGGTGGATCTCACTTACCGAAGAGCCGCAGAATAACTACATCGGAGCATACATTGAGTCTAGGAATGAGCTCGAGGTGCGCATTGGCAACAAGCAGCTGACGAAAACCAAAGAAGCGTCCTGGAACAACGGCTTCCTTTCTTGGGAAAAGTGCAGTGGCAAAGATACTCAAGCCGCCCAAGTATTGCGAGATGATATCAAACGCTACAACGACGGTACGAGCCAATACGAACACGAGCTTATCGTTGCTAAAGACGAACTTAAAAAAGTTGAGAAATCTGGTTGCGAGACACAGACTCCCGGCAAGGTCATCTCGGACGGACTTTCAAACACTCTCGGCAGCCCTTTGCGCCAGCTTGAGCTCGCCGACGAGTTTAACGAAATCATCAACGCGCTCCTCGTGCAGATGTTGAAACAAGTGCTTGGACCAGGAGATGGACTCCGGGGCACCAGTGGCAAAGGCGCAGGAGACACGAGCTCAATTCTTTATCGTCTTGAAAACGAGAAGACGGCGGAAGAAACAGCGGCGCTCGAGAAAATAAAGATTGAGGCACTCAAGGGTATTGTTAAGTCGATTGATGAGGAAACGAGGTACAAAACTAATCTAGACAACACACTAAACACATTTATTGGATCTAAAACCCTGCTTGAGTCCGTCAAAGCTTGCTACCAGACGAAACTTACCCGACCAACAACCACCCTCACGGTAAACCAAATTTCATTTGCCAACGGCCGCATCGCTGATACGGATCGGGTCATTGCTGAAAAAATCACCCCTCGAGCATCACCACTTCTTGGTAGAATCGAAGCGCTGCAAAGCCTCTTGGTCACACTAATAACGATTGAGACCAACGTTAAGACTGGAACAACCGTAAACGAAGTGGTGGTGGACGGTACCAGCGCTTACGAAAAGTTAATCTCTGAGAAGAAACTCCACACCATTGTTGAAATCGAAACGGCCGGTGCTGAAAAAGACGACATCGTGAAAGAGATGGATAAACTTAACAATGAGACCAATCTCAAAATGAAGGAATGTCAACTCTTTCCAGCAAACGGCGTATAACCATGAAAAAAATCATCCCTGGCATTATCATAGTGATCCTCCTCCTTACACTCTCGTACGGATGCTTTGGTACGCACGCGGCTGATGCACAAGTTATCGGCTGGTTCGAGAACAAAGCTATTGAGGGCATCGGCACCTGGGCGGGTAACACCGTACTTGGACTTATGAGCAAGGCGATATTCCTTACCGGCATGCTCCTGAACGCCTCGATCGCCCAGACGATGAATATCTCCGGGCTGGTCGCCAGCATCCCGTCGATCGAGCTCGCATGGAGAACCATACGCGACGTGGCCAGCATGTTCTTCATCTTCATTCTTCTCTACGCCGCCATCTGTAATATCCTCGACGTGGGCCACATCAAAAAGAACATTTTACCGGCCATCATCATCGCAGGACTTCTGATGAACTTCAGCATGTTCTTCACCAAAGTCATTATCGACGCTTCCAATGTTGTATCACTTGGATTCTACAAAGCGATTATCGCACCAGGCATTGAGGCTGCGAACAATAATAAAGACACATCGACGATCAAGGGAAGTATCACCGCCCTAAGCCTTATGGACGGCGGCCTTTCCCAGATCTTTATGCAGGCGCTCCGGATTCAAACCGTGTTTGATCCGAAAACAGGAGAAGGCGGGGCCGACCTCGGAGGCGATCAATACAACAAGCTCACCCCGAAAAACGTTATCGCGAGCACGGTGATGGGCTCGATCGTGATGCTCATGGCTGCCTTTGTCTTCCTGGCCGCAGCATGCATGTTCGTCGTACGCACAGTGGTGCTCGTCCTCCTTATCACCCTTTCACCGCTCGCGTTTCTCGGCAACGTCCTGCCGCAAACAGGGGGCTTTTCGAGCAAATGGTGGAGCACGCTTACCGACCAAGCTATCTTCGCGCCCGCCTATCTCATGCTCACCTACATAGCCATGAAAGTGGTGACCGACCCGGCGTTTAACAGAGCGATTAATGGCAACAGCGCTGACGCCACCTTTGCCAACGCATTCATGGGCGCCGGTCATGTAGGCGTCATCCTCAATTACGCCATTGTTATCGCCCTCCTCTTTGCCACTACCATTATTTCAAAACAATTTTCAGGGGATGCTGGCAAGTACGGTCTCAAAGCAGCTGAAATGGCGAAGGGCTGGACGACCAATAAACTTAAGGCTGCGGGAGCGGGAGCGTGGAAAAACACAGGTGGTCAAATTGCTAGTAGAGTAGCGTCGAGCGAATGGTTAAAAGATAGAGCAGCTCTCAACCCTATTCTTGGAGGCGCTGCGTTGAAGGCAATGCGTGGGGTTGCAGGAGGCTATGATGAGCGTGTAAAAGATAAAGCAAAGAAACAAGAACAATTTGCTCAATCTCTCGGATATGATCGACCTCGTGTTCAAGCAATGGAGGCTCAACTCAGAACAATGCGACAAAATCAGGCAGCCCATCGGGCTGCAGGCAACACGGCGTTGGCAAATATTATGAATGCCCCAATAGCTACCCTGGAAAGGCAGATGGAATCAACAAAGAGGGTGCGCCAAGATACATACGCTCAAGGAATTACTCCGTACCAAACAACAACATTATGGTCAAGCGTTGGTAGAGGTAACCAAATTGCATCTGCAAAAATTGAGATTGAATCAGTTAAAGATCAGTTGAGAATGGAAACCGCCGATCTTAACGACGCCCGAAGCAGAGTGCAGAATGGAAACAACACCATTCGCTCAACTAACGACGCGATAACAAAACTTCAAAATATTATAAGTACCCAAGGTGGAGGTGCGACAGCTGTCCAGGCTACCACATTAACGAACCTTCAAACACGGTTAGCACAAGAACAAACCAGGTTAAATACGGCTCAGGCTGACGAAGTTACACACCTCACCAATGTTAATAATTATCAACAACGAGTAACACAGTTGGAGAACACGGCTCATCCATATTAATACTTATATGAATCCTGACCAAAAAACCCTGGAAGAAAAATTTAAAAAGAGTCCTTTTGACACTCAAAAAGTGCTCACCTCATTAGAGGTGGCGAATAAAGTAGCGAAGATTGGAGAAGATAATGGACTAATGCTGGATAAACAATCGGATTTATTTGATGAGATTTCATTTGTTTTACTCGGCTTAACTCACCCCAATGAGTTCATTCCACACCTAAGAAAACGACTGGGTGTTTCAGACGATGTGGTGAATAAAATTGCTGACGAAATCAATGAACAAGTCTTCAAAGAAATCCGTGAATCGCTCAAGAAAATTCACGATAATCCTTCCTCTCTCGAGTCACATCAAGAAGCGACACCCCAAAGCAGGGAAGAGATACTGAGTGACATTGAGAATCCTGTTCCTTCGAGTGAACATAGCCGGGAAGAAACCACAAATCCACTACCGCAAGAAAATGTGCCGGTGCAACCAACTACTCCAATGAAGGGTCCTAGAATTGAAAAACTCATTCCTGTTACCAAGGTATTCGAAGAGGACAAACCAACAACGAGCGTCCCAACCGAAACAACCCCAGCTCCGGCAGAATTAAGTATTGCCGATGCGAAACTGAACAACCCGGTCGGCGCGCCGCGGGTGGTTGAGATACGAAAAATCCAAAACAAAGAAGAAAAGAGAGAATACAAAGCAGATCCTTATCGAGAGTCTGTGTAACAGAGTGATATACTTTTAGAAATCATGAAATTCCAGGTACCACAATTTATCGAGGTTGAAGACAAGATCTTTGGACCGCTGACCCTGAAGCAGTTCATTTACCTGGCTGGTGCAGCGGGATTCTCTTTTATCATCTATAAAATCGCACCATTCTTTATTGGGGTAGTGCTTGTTGTGCCCATCCTGCTCTTCGGGGTAGCGCTTGCCTTTTACAAAATAAACAACAAGCCGTTTATTTTCGTAGTTGAGGCTGCCGTCAAATATTTCTTCAGTGCTAAATTGTACATTTGGAGAAAAGAGAACCGCCAAATTACACCCACTACGGGAGCGGAAGGGGAGAAAGAGTCGATGCTCTACTTACCGAAACTCTCTAATAGTAAGCTCCGTGACCTTACCTGGAGCCTGGATATTAAAGAGGGCGTGAATCCTGGCACGGCAGAAATGAAAAATCGAGTATAATTACAATCATGGCGATCACACCTACCAACAAAACTACTCAGGACTTTGTTCCCATAAAAGAAATCCGCGACGGCGTGGTTATTCTTAAAGACGGATCGATGCGCTCGATCATTTTGGCATCATCACTCAACTTTGCCCTTAAGTCGCAAGATGAACAAACGTCAATCATTCTCCAGTTCCAGAATTTTCTTAACTCTCTCGATTTCAGCGTACAAATCTTCATCCAATCAAAAAAGCTCGATATTCGGCCATACATAGCCATTCTCGAAGACCGCTATAAGGAACAAGTAGGGGAGCTCATGAAAATCCAGACCCGGGAATACATCGAATTCATCAAGACCTTCACTGAAAACTCCAATATCATGTCAAAGAGTTTCTTTGTGGTTATACCTTTCACCCCTTCAGTGATCCAGGGTAAAGGAGACTTAGTAGGGAAAGTGTTTGGGAAGAAAACCGACAAAAAGAAAGAAGCTGAAGTGAAAATAGAAGACTTCGAGGAAAACAAAAGCCAACTAGAGCAGCGTATGTCGGTAGTTGAGCAGGGACTGGTGCGTTGCGGTATCAGAGTGGCGCAGCTTGGAACAGAAGAGATTGTGGAGTTATTCTATAAAATCTTCAATCCGGGAGATTTGGAGAAACCGATGCAGGTTAATTAATTATCATATGAGTATTTTTGGAAAATTATTTGGCAAAGGCGAAAAGCAGCCCGAAATAACCTCAATTTTGCCACAGGAGATTTATGAAGCGGGTATTCTTGAGCTCAAAGATGTTATCGCACCTTCTGCATTAAAAGTATCACCACGGGAGCTCAACTTGGGAGAGAAGATCGCCCGAACCTTTTTTGTCATTTCATATCCACGCTATCTGTCAGAGAGCTGGTTCGCACCCATCATCAACCTCGACAAGGTATTTAATATTTCTATCTTCGTCCACCCTGTCGAGACGGCGAAAATACTCCGTCATTTTCAAAAAAAGGTGGCCGAGGTACAAAGCCAGATCAACATCAGGGAGGAGAAGGGCCTGGTGCGGGACCCTATGCTTGATACTGCCTACCAAGACCTCGAAAGCTTGCGCGACAATCTCATGCAAGCCCAGGAAAAAATCTTCGATGTGGGAGTATACATCACTATTTATGGCGATAACGACAGCGAGCTTGATAAAATCGAGTCTGAAATTAAATCCATCCTTGAATCAAAATTAGTGTACCTAAAGCCGGCCCTGTTTCAACAGGAGCAAGGCTATCGTAGCGCGCTACCTATTGCTTCCGATGAACTGGGGGTGCACTCAAAGCTTAATTCATCACCACTATCAAGCCTTTTTCCGTTCGTATCGTTTGACCTTACCTCGGACAAAGGAATTCTCTACGGCATCAACCGGCACAATTCAAGTCTCGTACTCTTTGACCGATTTTTGCTCGAAAACTACAATTCAGTGACGTTTGCTAAAGCTGGATCAGGAAAATCATACGCCACCAAGCTCGAAATTCTCCGCACGCTCATGTTCGATACAGAAGTGATCGTTATCGACCCGGAACGTGAGTATGAGTACATGGCTGAAGCAACAGGAGGCAAGTATTTCAATATTTCCCTTAACTCTGAACACCACATCAACCCCTTCGACCTCCCAACTCCACGGGAAGGTGAGTCTGGCTCGGATATTCTCCGATCAAACATCATTAACCTCGTGGGTCTTTTCCGCATCATGCTCGGAGGGCTCACCCAGGAAGAAGACGCGATCATCGACCGTGCTATTACCGAAACATACGCACTCAAAGACATCACTCCCGATTCCGATTTCACCACCGCCGAGCCACCGCTCATGTCCGACTTTGAGCTGGTGCTTGCCGGCATGGAAGGAGGGGAGTCACTTGTACAGCGTCTTACTAAATACACTAAAGGAACATGGGCTGGGTTCATTAACCGACCTACCAATGTAGACATCAACAAAAAGTTCGTGGTATTTTCGCTTCGAGATATGGAAGATGAGCTGAAACCAGTCGCTATGTACATCGTCACCCACTACATATGGAACGCAATCCGAAAAAACCTAAAGAAACGACTTCTTGTTATCGATGAGGCGTGGTGGATGATGAAGTCTGAAGACACCGCTTCATTCCTCTTAGGGTTGGCGAAACGAGGCCGAAAATATTATTTGGGACTGGCGACCATTACCCAGGACGTTGACGATTTCCTTAAATCTCCTTACGGATTGCCGATTATCACCAACTCATCGATCCAGGTGCTTCTTAAACAATCCCCGTCGTCAATCGACATTATTCAAAAAACCTTCAACCTCACCGATGAAGAAAAATATCTGCTCCTTGAGTCAGACATCGGAGAGGGAATATTCTTCGTGGGCATGAAGCACGTGGCCATCAAAATCATTGCTTCATACACCGAAGATCAGATTATTACCACCAATCCATCTCAAATTTTGGAAATTAAGAAAGCCAAGCAGGAACTTGCAGGCTAAATTATTATGAAAATGGGCAAAACGGAATGGCACTTTCTTATCGGTGCGGCGGTCACGGTGGACCTCATGCAAGCTATGCTTGATTTCTTCGGCATTGGCCTCGTCATTAATCGTTTTATTGATATTGTTGTAGGCATGGCGTTACCCTTCTACCTTTCCATCCGCGGAGTAAAAATGACCGGTAGGCGTGTCGGAAGCATCATCGGCGCCTTTATTCTAGAGGAAATACCTGGCATCGATGCATTACCTTTGTGGACAGCCGACGTACTATATATATACGCCACAGTTAGAGCGGAAGAAAAGGGAGAAGAAGTCAAAAAAGCAACTTTAGACAAAATCAAATCGATCAAAAAACCGAATTTTGATCACAAAAGAGAGGATAACACCCTCAATCTTAGAGAGTCGGAAGTGGAGTAGTAAAAGCGCTCCGCAATCGGGCAAAAAAGAGACCGGATAATTTTTCTGGTGAAAAATTTCCTAGGACTCCGCGCCGCCGCGCTACGTAGTCTCTTTTTTGCCCGATTGCTGCGCTCTACGACTGAGCTGCTGCAGGGGTTCGAGAAAAGTTTGTTGCTTCGCGCGCTTTATTAACACTTTCTCCACAGCATAGTGTGGTAAAATAGCCATTAATGCTAACACTATTCTTTAAATCTACAACGATAGTGTTCCTCTTTGCGGCAATGATTGGGATTGCCCATGCACAGTTTCAAATCCCCAACTCTGCCGCCGATGTGGCAATCTCCATAAGTCCCTCAAGCCCACGACCTAACCAAGAAGTTACTATTTCTTTACATTCAAGCGCGATTGACCTCAATAACGCCACAATATCTTGGTATCTTAGCGGCAAGCTTTTAAAGCAGGGAATTGGACAGAAAACCACAACGGTTACCACTTCTTCGACTGGGGGTGCCGCTCTTGTTGAAGCAGTGATGCGCACCAAAGAAGGCGTCACCGTACGCAAACAAATTTCCATCAAGCCAGCTGAAGTGGACCTGATATGGGAAGCGAACACCTACACACCGCCTTTGTACCGAGGCAAGGCCCTCTTCACCCCGCAAGCAAGTGTACACATTGTCGCTATTCCTCATCTCACCAACCAAAGCGGACAGAAAATCGATCCTGCCACCCTTACATATACCTGGAAGCAGGACTCTAGAATCTTGGGCACGGAATCGGGTCGAGGCAAAAGTAGTCTATCTGTCCGAGGCACTATGCTACTCAAACCTTTAGTGGTGAGTGTAGAGGTAACGAGCCCCGACAGCACTCTTTCTGCTGCGGATAGTATTGAGCTCGATGCCTTGAATCCTACAGTCTCTGTCTACACCGACAATCCTTTGTACGGAATCTTGTATAATAGAGCACTCCGGGACACCTTCAGGCTTGAAGGCAACGAGTCGAGACTCATTGCCGTTCCGTTTAATTTTTCTGGAAAAAGTCGAAACGCTTCCAACCTTTCCTATAACTGGAGCGTGAACGGGGAAGATGCTTCGTACGATCCAGCAGACCCGAGCACCATCACTCTTCGTCACGAAGGAGAGGGGAGTGGAAACTCCATCGTTTCTGTCTCCGTTGGAAACACGCGAGAGATTATGCAGAAAACATCGGGCCGATTCGAAGTATTCTTTGGAGGTATGACGAAAACTCCATCTTTTTAATTATATGAAGTATACTCCACACATTATTATCGCTACCATCCTTTCCTTTGTTGCACGGTACGCTAACGCTCAAGAAGCTCCTTTTATTGGAAGAGGTCTTGATTCTGGAGCGTACAACTTACTCACACCCTTACCGGGCCTCGGCCCGAAAGTGACGGAACTGTCCGACTATCTCCAGGCAATGTTCAACATTGGCCTCGGCTTGGCCGCAGTCTTCGCTGTGGTCATGATCGTGTATGGCGGCTTTGAATATATCTGGTCCGCCACCCCTTTTGGTAAGAGTACTGGAAAACAGAAAATCCAAGAGGCGCTCATCGGCCTCGCTATGGCCTTTGGAGCAGTACTCATTCTTCAGACCATTGACCCGAACTTAACAAAATTTAGTTTGAAAATTGACCCACTCCGAGTCAACATCAAGCCAGCAGCAACAAGAAACGACCAGATCGACCAGCTATATATTAGGCTCGGACAAGAAGCAAAAGTAGAGCGACAAGCATATGATGAGTTTGTAAAGCAGGCAAACGCAAAAAAAGCTGAGGCCGAGCAGCTACGAACGACCGGACAAACTCCAGAAGAGCGGGCAGCAAATGAAGAAAGAGCGAAACAGATCGACAGAGAGGTTGTTGCCATTGAAAAAGCCGCTCGAGAAAAATACATAAAGAGCTTATACGAGACTAACATCAAAAGTAGTTACCAAGTTGCCATCAACGAAAACACCCCCGAAGGATCGGCTAGAGCAAGAGATAATATGCTTAGACAATACCGCATTCTGACTGATGAGTTAAGGGCGACCAACGCCGATCCTGAATTGATACAAAATCTTCAACTGGAAACAAATTTTAGGATCTACGCTCTAGATACCAAGATTGAAGCGGATAAAATTGGATCTATCGGCACCGCTTTCCTTAACTCAACAGGTGGTACTTTTAGAGGGGAGATCGCTAAACTGAAAGAGATTGATAAAAAAGTGGACACTCGATACGCGTCAGCAAAAGTTAGAAACCCTGAGTCTGCTGAACAGATTAAAAACGACACCAAAGGCATCATTCAAGCTAATATTAACCTTATAAAAACACGGTGTGGTAAATTCTGTGAAAACGAATGATTATGCAAAAACGTTCTTTTATCATCACAATAATAGTACTAATAATCGTTGTGGGTGGTATTGCCGGCTTCTTTTATCTGTATATCAACAAAGGTGTTCCTGAAGCTGGTACAGGCGCGAACGCCACTGACCGTAATTTATTTCCTTTCGGCACCGGTGTAGCAAAGCCTTCACAAAACGGAACCATCACCGCCACATCGTCCGGTGTGACTGTTGCGACAACCAACATTGCCTTTTCATCATCACTCCGCCAGCTAAGCCTCGTGCCGGTGGCTGGGGCGACAGCATTTTTAACTGGAAGTACAACCATCATCCGCTACATGGAGCGCGGCACCGGCCATATCTATGAACAAGAAGGTGAATCACTAACTCAGACCAGAATCTCCAACAAAACGATTCCAAAGGTATACAACACCTTCTGGGGTAATAACGGCAACAGCATGATACTCCGATTTGTTGATGGTGATATTATAAAAACATACGCTGCAGAGCTCTCAACACCTAAGACAGGCATCGTTGACCCCAAAGCTAAAGAAGTAAGCGGATCCTTTCTTATACAAAATATTAAAGATGTAGCACTCTCACCTCTAAAAGGCCGGATGTTGTATTTCACCACTGACGGCAGTGAAAGTGTGGGAGTAGTTGCTCCGCTCACTGGCAGGGGACCTGCGACGGTGTTTACTTCTCCATTTAGGGAATGGCAGATCGATTGGCCAAAAGAGAACTTCATCACACTCACCACCAAACCTTCTGGCCTCTACCAAGGCGTTGCCTATACTCTTAACCCTGACACAAAAACGCTGACTAAGCTTATTGATCGTATTTTTGGACTCACGATTAAAGCAAATTCCACTGGAACCATGTTCTTGTATTCGAACTCTGATCGCCAAAGAGAGAGTCTAAGTCTGAATCTCTTCCGGTTGGGGAGCGGCGAGCAGAGCGAGCTTTTAATCAGAACTCTCCCTGAAAAATGTGTATGGTCGGTAAAGGAGGCTACTGTTGTGTACTGCGCCGCTCCTTCAGCTGTTTCTCCAGCCCTCTACCCAGACGCCTGGTATCAAGGAAATGTCGCATTCTCTGACCACATCTGGAAGTTCGACACGACGACAGAAACATTAAGCAGAATGGCGGATTTACAGACTCTGACTAACCTAGACATTGACGCCACTGATCTCACCCTCTCTCCAAAGGAAGACTATCTTCTATTTACCAATAAAAATGATCTGACGTTGTGGATGTTGAAACTTACTAAATAGTTTTGTTGTTTTTAAGAGTTTTTCTTATATATAGTTCCTGACCGATGGCAAAAAGGTTGCTCACCGTCCAATATAGGGCGATTACTGAAGAGATTCCATATGAGATGAAGAATACTACTACGGGCAACATATACCGCATTTGGAGACTCATGGTGCGAGCGAGATCGTCTTTGAATGTAGGGTTCTCGGTTTTCTTGGGAACGATAGGCATTGAATACCTGATTTGAAAATACTGAGTGGCCCCAGCAAGCAATGAAAGAATGATGCTCTTTTTTGCGATATCAACGAGGCCGATAAATTTCATATTTATGAAATCTGGTATCGCTACAAATGAGTACAGGAGTTCTCCGTGCACGGAAGGCAACCCCCCGTTATAAAAAATAGAATAAAGAGCGAAAATGATCGGCAACTGAATGAGAATAAGGAAAAAACCAGAGAATGGGTTGATACCTTTTTCCTTATAGAGAGCCATAATGGCCCGAGCTTGCTCTTGTTTGTCAGTATACTTTTGTTTAACCGCATTGAGTTCCGGCTCGATACGCTTCATCTCAAGCTGGGTCTTAACTGACCGGTAGGAGAGAGGAAAGAGGATAAGTTTAACAAGGATGGTAAAAATAATAACCGCCACCCCTGCATCAGCCCAGGGAATGACATCCATTAAAAAGATGAGGCCATTATAGAGCGGATCGTAAATTAACGTATGGTACATAGAGATCATTGTATCGGGAGAATACTACGAAAGCAATCGGGCTTTTTTAAACAACACTTCTAATTCGTGAGTGAGCGCAGTGAAAGACAGTGCTTCCACACCTTTCTTGAGAGTGAGGGCAACATAGGGCGACTGGATAAGGCGGGGAGAGAGGTCACGGAGCACATGGGACACTCTTCGTTTTAGAACATTACGGACCACCGCTTTTAAAGAAACTTTCTTGGGTACTACCACCGCAAACCGGAGGGACTTCTGCCCTGAGAGGACTTTCATTGAAAATAAAGGGGATTCAACCCTCAAGCCCGTCTGAAGGACTTTTTTTAAATTAGGAGTACCTATTCTTTGTTGTTTAGACAACATATAATGCGAAAACCCCCTCACAGAGAGGGGATTTATTATACCGTCAGTCGCTTTCGGCCTTTTTGTCGTCGGCGTGCAACTGTTTTCTTGCCTCCGGCGCTACGCTTTCGTTTAAGGAAACCGTGCGTTCGAGATCGTTTTCTTTTTTTAGGTTTGTAGGTGAAGCTCATGGTTGGTAAGTGTAAAGTTAAAAGTGAAAAATGTAAAGTTAAAAAAATATTTCTGTGTTATAGGTTTCCAGTGCAGGTTTTAAGTTTTCCACAGGCTGTTCACACATTATAAACATATTCGTATGTTTTACACAAGTTCTATAAAATTTTAATCGGTATATACTATAAATTAATTACTCTCTTTAATTTTAACTAATACGTTTCACATGACTGATTACAATAAACTGTGGGAAAACATTCTTGCGGAAATAGAACTCACCGTTTCAAAAGCGAACTTCAGTACATGGTTTAAAGACACCTATATCCTCCGAGAAGAAGAGGGGACAGTGTACCTTGGTGTACCCAACGCATTTGCCAAGGACTGGCTACAGAGCAAGTATCATAACGCTATTTTAAAATCTTTAAGGACCCTTTCTGAACATATTCGAGCGCTCGAATACACCATATGCAAGGATGATGGCCGTCGAAGGGACACCGAACACAACAGAAGCCAGATTCCTTCAATGAACAGGGAGCTGCCTTTGAGTGATTACTATATAAATAAGGAGGACAATCTCAATCCAAAATACACTTTCGATTCATTCATCGTCGGCGGATTCAACGAGCTCGCACATGCCGCCGCACAAGCGGTGGTCAAAAAGCCGGGAGGTATCTATAATCCGTTTTTTATCTACGGCCACACCGGCCACGGGAAAACACACCTTATCCAAGCAATCGGCAATCAAATAAAAACCCTTCACCCCGGCAAAAAGGTCTACTATATGCCCTCAGAAAAGTTCGCAGTAGACTTCATCAACTCTGTACAGACCCAGAAAGTCAATCAATTTAAGGAGAAATACAGAAAATATGACTGTTTAATTATGGACGACATACAATTTTTCTCAAATACAGAGAAAACACAGGAAGAACTCTTCCATTTGTTCAATAATTTCTACGATAGTAATAAACAAATCGTATTTTCATCCGATAAACACCCTAATTACATTCCTAACCTAGAAGAACGTCTGAAATCCCGCTTTGGTGCTGGTATGATCGTTGATATCCCTGCTCCAGACCAGGAGTCCCGAGGACAAATTATCAAAGCAAAGGCGGAACAGAACAATTTTACACTCTCTCAGGAGACAGTGGATTACCTAGCTTCATCAGTAGATAGTAATATTCGTGAACTTGAAGGGGTGATAAATTCGATCATTTGCCAATCCCAACTCAAGGGCAAGGAACTCTCCGTCCTAGAGATCAAAAATCTCATTAAAAATAGTGTAAAACCTAAAAAATCAGTGTCAGTTAAAGATGTTATTAAAACCATCGCTAATTTCTACAATATCGAAGAAGATAGTATCTACGACAAAACAAGAAGAAAGGAGGTAGTGAAGCCACGGCAATTGATCATGTATATTCTTCGGGAAGACTTCAATATCTCGTATCCATCTATTGGTGATAAATTAGGAGGGAGAGACCACACCACCGTCATACACTCATGCGGTAAAATTAAAGATGAGCTTCGAGTCAACAACGTTCTTGTTCAAGAACTGTCACAAATCCGTGGAATGATTTGTTAATCACCTGTTGATAAGTATGTACACATCGTGTTGTTAAATGGGTAAAAAATGTATACAAATTACCGATCAATATGATATTCTGAAATTACTCAATCACATATTCGTTATTACCCACACAATCACGCATAAAAATAAAGCTATACTACGTTACAGCATAAAGGTATTATTAAGTTATCAACATATCCACAGCCCTAATAGTAGTAATAGATTTATATTATAAATTAATTAACAGATATGAAAGCAGAATGCATAACAACGAAATTTCAGAATGCTATATCAAAAGCAGAAAGAGTGACTGGAAAGAATCTAACATTACCGATTCTTGGATATGTGTTAATTGAAGCGAAAAGTAACACTATTACTTTCAAATCAACAAATCTTGATATTGGGGTTGAAATAACTATTCCTGCAAAAGTTGAAATACCGGGTACTATAGCAGTTCCAGGAAGTATCTTAAATAATTTCATTAGTAATTTATCTGATGAGAAAAATATAAAATTAGAGATTGTTGATGGAAATCTTTCAGTCTCCTCACAATTCAGTGCTACAGTCATAAAATCTATCCCTCACGATGATTTCCCTATTATTCCGAAAGTTGATAAAGATAAAACGTTTTCGATCCATGCTCTCGATTTTATCAAGGGACTTCGATCGGTATGGTACAGTTCAGCAACTTCTTCGATGAAACCAGAATTATCGAGCGTGTATATCTATCCTGATGATGAAGGTATGGTGTTTGTTGCTACTGATTCGTTCCGTCTTGCGGAAAAAAGAGTAAAGGTAAAAAAAGCCCCGGTTTTTAATCATATTCTCATACCTTTTAAGAATATTCCTGAAATTATAAAAGTGTTGGAAGATGTAGAAGGGGAGATTGAAGTTAGTTTAGGGAAAACTCAATTATCCTTGATTTCTAATGGGGTATATTTAGTTTCAAGAATTATTGATGGAATGTTTCCCGATTATAAGCAAATTATTCCAAAAGAATCTAAAACAGAAGTTATTACTTTGAAACAAGACCTTATTAATTCACTTAAAATTTCAAACATCTTCTCTGATAAATTTCATCAGATCAATATTAAAGCCGATCCTAAAGAAAGAGTTTTTGAACTTAAGACTAAAAATAACGAAGTAGGGGAGAATGTTAATCGCCTACAGGCAGCATTGAATGGCGAAAGTGTGGATATAAATTTTAACTACAAGTATATTATCGATTGTTTTCAATCAATTGATGCAGATAGTGTTTCACTCAACTTTAATGGTCTAAACCGGCCAATGATCATTCGTGGGGTTACTGATAAGACCTTTATGTATCTAGTGATGCCGATGAATCGGTAATGTATGTTTAATATCAGTTCGTATCTTGAGAAATTTAAGTCGATAGGGATGCAGGATGTACTGCTTAAGGAAAAGACCACTATACTCATTAAAGAACGTTTCGGAATCACGCTTGCTAAGAAAGATATTGCGTATAAAAACGGCATAATGACTTTAAAAGTTCCTCCTATCCTTAAAACTGAAATCTTTATGAAAAAACAAGAGTTTTTGAAACTCTTGTCATCTCCCGATAGTATTCTTACCGATATTCGGTAATACTATTCTATTCTAATTTAAGTCGAACCGTCCCTTCTGTTATTTTCTGTGCTGTATCAGTTACAATCGCCCGTAACTTATTATCTTCATTTATTTTCTCATAAGGTCTTGGGGTGAACGAAAAGGTGTTTCCGGTAGACGAGCCCACAAACTTCTCGTTGAGATATATATCCATTTTAGAAAGTGGATCAACACCCGAATAGTTGATAGTTACTATCAATTTTTCGTTTCTGTTGTATCGAACATTTGGGTTAGGGGAAATGAAACTGATTCTGGAGGTGTTTGCAGTGGTATTAATAGCGCTCGCCTCTACAGGGACTACCGCGGCCCCCTCATCAGGTATGCTAGCGTTTAGAGCCCAATTGCGTACACTCCACTCCCAGAGAGGGAATTGAGGGTCATTAGCAGGGTTCGATGGAGCTTCTCCTTGTGGGTCATCTTTATCTACCCAATAAAGAATTGAATGAACACCACGTACGACTCGTTCCTCTCTAAATTCTGGTGGTGTGTTCTCAGTCGCCTGTGCTCCTGTAAGTTTATCCACGATATATGTTGTACCTCCCGTCCAAACTCCCCGAAGAATCGGTTTGATAGCAGGGTCGACAGGTTCAGGGTCGGAAAAGCGCTCTTCTGGAAGATTTTTTAATACTTCAGTGATGAAGGTGTTCCATGTTGGCGCAACCACTAGTCCCGCCACTTTCTTCTCGATAGAGGAGTTGTCGTTGTTGCCGGCCCATGCGCCCACTACAATCTGAGGTGTGTAGCCAAGTATCCAAGTGTCCCGATAGTCGTTAGTGGTTCCTGTTTTTGCTGCTACTTGTCGTCCAGGAACATTTAATTTTGAGTTTACGCCGAATACAGGCGCCCGTGCGGCATTGTCAGAGAGAATGCTCGAAATAATTCGAGCAGTGTTTTCTGGTAAGATTCTTTTAGGATTACTTTCATATTGTTCGATGATATTTCCTTTGTTGTCTTCGATTTTAAGAATAGGTGTTGAGGGGTTGCGGATACCGTCGTTGGCGAATACGCCGTAGGCACTCGTCATTTCAAGTAGTGAAACGTCGGCACCCCCAAGCACTAGAGAAAGCCCATATCTGCTCGCATCACCTAAGCTCTCTACCCCCATATCTTTAGCGGTGTTGAGCGACTCCTGGACACCGGTAAGATACAAAAGTTTAACTGCGGGAATGTTGATTGACTGTGCAAGAGCGTTACGAAGTGTCATTGGTCCTCTTGTTTTGTCGTCGTAGTTTCCTGGTGAGTAGCAGCCGTCTTCACTGGTCATGTTTTCTGCTCCACAACTCGGAACGAATTGCGTTTTGAGGTCAAAGAGAACTGTATCTTGAGTGTATCCTTTATTAAAGGCGGTGGCATACACAAACGGCTTAAATGATGAGCCTGGTTGTCGGAAAGCGGTGGCGACATTGAAGTTACCTTCAATACTCTTATCAAAATAATCACGGGAACCAACCATAACAAGAACCTGGCCAGTTTTAGGGTCGATGGCGGTTAACGCGGCGTTGGTGGCGTGATTCTCAACTGCGTTACGGAGCGCATCTTTCTTTACTATTTCCTCCGCTTTTTGCTGTAAAGCATAATCGAGAGTGGTGGTGACTTTAAGCCCCCCTTCTTCTACCATAGACTCGCCATACTTTTCCATAAGGTAGTCTCGGACATAGAATACGAAATGAGGCGCGCGGATGCCTTTATCATCCGCAACTTGGAAACTGATCTCCTCGCCTTGTGCCTTTGTGAATTCACTATCGGTAATGAATTCATTTTCCAACATTTTTTTAAGTACAAGATTGTGGCGATCAGTCAGCTCTTTTTTATGTTTGCCGTAGGGTGAGTAGTAGGTAGGTGCCCGGAGCATTGCGGCAAGGTACGCAGACTCAGCCAAGCTAATGTCTTTAGCACTTTTACCAAAATAGGAACGAGAGGCCTCTTCGATGCCGTACACACTGCCGCCAAAAGGCATTTCGTTGAGGTAGAGCGAAAGAATCTGTTCTTTTGAGAGAGAACGTTCAAGTTTAAGAGCAAGTACCCACTCCTTGAGTTTACGGGTAAGAGTTTTATCACCAGTGAGAATGGTGTTCTTTACTACCTGCTGCGTGATGGTAGAGCCGCCTTGTGAATACTCACCAGCTTTTAGGTTTGCAATAACAGCACGAAGAATTGCCTTGGGTTTGATGCCAAGATGGTCGTAAAATTCAGGGTCTTCTATGGCGACTGTTGCGTTTTTTGCGTTACGAGAGATATCTTCAAATGGGACAACGGTGCGCTTGGTATTTTCATGGATATCATAGAGAAGGATGCCATTTCGGTCTAAAATTTTAGTTGACTGAAGCACTCTACGTTTATCAAATGAGCCTAGATCAGGGATTTTGAGGGTGGAGAGCCACACAATGAAGAGGCCGGAGAAGGCGATTCCGAGGGCGATACATAGGACAATAATGTTCTGAAGTGCCCTGTTGCGGGCGAGAAACCGATGCTTTTTCATGTGAGTTTATAGTAGCATAAAAAAACACTCACACAACACCAAAATTCTTTCCCGAACGCCGTCATTCACAGTACATACTCACTTTTCTTTACGGAAAATTTGGAACTCGCCCTCCATCCGAATGTAGAAGCTCACACAACCCAATTTTCCTAAAAAGTTCGTTGTACTGGAGAATAACAGCTATTTATAAAGAATTTTGGTGTTGTGTTCACTTTCACCTTTGAGAATTTTTATGTTACATTTAGGGCATTATGTCATGGTTTAAAAGCCAAAAAATAGATACAAGTCCGGAAAAAATTGATGAGCTCCTCACTCGTGGCGTGACAGAGGTTATTGAGCACGATCATTTACGTCAGCAATTATTGTTGGGTAAGCAGCTTCGGGTGAAACTTGGTATTGACCCGACCAGTCCTAATATTCACATAGGGCGGGCGGTACAGCTTTGGAAACTGCGGGCATTTCAGGAACTCGGTCACCATGTAGTTCTCATTATTGGCGACTTTACAGGAATAATTGGCGATACTTCCGATAAGGAATCAGAGCGGCCGATGCTAACCGAGGAACAGATTGCAGAAAATCAAAAAACGTACTTCGAGCAGGCATTTAAAATTTTAGACAAATCAAAAACTGAAACCGCCTACAACTCCACCTGGCTCGGGAAATTAGGATTTGCCGAGATTGGAAAATTAGCAAATGTGTTCGGTCTACATGAGTTTGAGGCGAGAGAAAATATTGCCATACGTCTCAAAGCGGGGAGACGTGTGTCTCTACGCGAACTGATGTATCCTCTAATGCAAGGCTACGACAGCATCGTGGTCAAGGCGGATGTAGAGCTTGGTGGGACCGACCAGCGTTTCAACCTGCTCGCAGGGCGCACTATGCAGCCGGTGTATGGCCAGAAACCGCAAGATATTGTCATGACTGTACTTATGGAAGGTACTGATGGCCGTAAAATGTCATCTTCGTGGGGGAACGTTATCAATATTCACGATGAACCTAATGATATGTTCGGTAAAGTGATGTCGGTGCGGGATGATCTTATTGTGAAATATTTTTTGTTAGCAACTCGGTTAGACCAAAAAGAAATTCAAAAAATCGAAAAAGAATTAAAGACCACTAATCCACGCGACATAAAAATTCGATTGGCACGAGAAATTGTGACGCTCTATCATGGAAAGGAAGCGGCCGAGCGGTCAGCAGCAAATTTTGAGAACACCTTTAAAAAAGGTGGAGTACCAGAAGATATTAAAGAAATTGCTGTGCCAAAAGATACTCCACTGGTTGATGTTCTGCTTCAGACTGGTCTGGTAGAATCGAAATCTGATTTTAGACGCTTGGTGGGAGAAGGGGCGGTGACGGTTCATGGAACGGAGGTTAAAATTACCGACCCGAATATTAAAATAACCGAAGCAGTCACCATAAAAATAGGTAAGAGGAGATTTATTAAAATCACTGTGAACTAACAAAAAACCCGCTTGGCCGACCGGAAGGTTTGGGCAAGCGGGTTTTTTGTTAGTTCCATCCTTCTGCTTCAAACATTTCGGTCTCGTCATCATCAAGCGATTCATCGATTGTATCTGGAGTAACCACTTCTTCCTCTTCGATTTCTCCTTCATCTACTCGCATAAAGGGTATTAAACCCTTTGTTTCGTCTTCACTCGGACGCTGTGTGAAATCAGAATTTCCCACGCGCTCCTCGCTAGCCGAAATAAAATTCCCTCTTTTTGTGTTCATGATTTCATCCAAAATATTTGATAATTCATTTAAAAACTTCCTCGGTGAACTCCATCTTTCATAGTTGTAGCAAATCTAAAATTTTTTGCAAACATTCCTATTCTTTTGTTGTGGAAAAGTCGCTCATAACAACAATTTCTTTTCTTGTTGGTGATGGAAATTTGAGGCTAGACAGGTGATACCGCAGGCGATAGCGTCGTATTCATCATCGAACTCAATTTCTTTATTGATCTTGATCAGTTTCGGGATCATCGCCATCATTTGTTGTTTATCACTTTTGCCGTAGCTCGTAACCGCTATTTTTATTTGAAGTGGTGTGTATTCAAAAATTTTCAAATTGTGCGAGGCGGCCGTATAGAGGATGACCCCTCGCGCTTCCGCCACACGCATAGCGGTTTTTTGGTTGTTGGTGAAGAAAAGAGTTTCGATTGAAAGAGAGTCGGGCTCAAATTCGTGAATAACTTCAATGAGTCGATTGCCGATATTACGGAGTCTCTCAGGGTGGGGGAGTTTGGCTGAAGTCCGAAAGCATTCGGAGTGAACCAGCACATCCTTTTTGTTTTGTTTCTCTACTATAGCGATACCAAGTCGTTCATATCCAGGGTCAATTGCGAGTACTCTCATGACTATTCTGCATTAGTGAAGACTTCTTGCACCTCATCGTTATCCTCAAGGTCTCCAATGAGGGCTTCGAGTTTTGATCCATCTTCCGCATTTAAAGGAATCGTCGTTTGCGGCTGCCATCCCTCACGGGTTTTTTGGAATGCCCACGCGGCGCTTCCAATACCCGCCAACTCACATCCATGTTTCGCGAGAATAGCTTTTACTTCTTGAGCCGCTTTGTTGCGATTGTCAGTCAATGCTTCGATGATAATCGCAGCTCCTCCCGGTCCATATGATTCATATGTTACCGCATCCATAACAGCGCTGGTGTCGGTTGCACGTTTGATTGCTCGGTCGATAGTGTCGTTAGGCATGTTATTCTCTCGAGCTTTTTCAACCGCTGCTCGAAGACCAGGTGCGGTGAGATCACCGTTTGCTTTCTTGGCCTCAACGGCAATCATGCGCCCCATCTTGGTGAAAATCTTACTCTTCTGCGCATCCGTTTTCGCCTTAATATGCTTTATTTTTGAATATTTATTATGTCCGGACATATAAGGAAGTTTAAAATTAAAAGTGTAAAGTTTTACAAAAGTTTTTCTTGTAGATTTGCCGGTACTGAAATACCGAGGTGGGTATAGCCATGATGCGTGACGACGCGACCACGGGACGTGCGCTCGATGAAGCCTACTTGGAGAAGGTAGGGTTCATTGAACTCTTCGATGGTGCCTTCTTCCTCAGAGAGGGATGCGGCAAGGGTGTTCAAGCCTACTGGGCCGCCGCTGAACTTTTTAATCACCGTTTCAAGAATATTACGATCAGAGAGCGTCAGACCTTTATGATCAACACCGAGAAGAGAAAGTGCCTCGTGTACGATCGTTTCCGTTAGTTGGGTTTTTTTAACTTGCGCGAAGTCGCGACAGCGCTTTAAAAAATAGTTGGCAGTGCGGGGGGTAAAGCGACTTCGTTTGGCGATTTCAGTTGCAGCCGCTTCGTCAATCGTTACACCGAGGATCGCGGCGGAACGTTTGATAATCTCTCGGATTTCGTTTTCTGTATAGAACTGGAGTCTGAAAATGCCACCTGAAAATCGGGATTGTAGCGGAGAGGAAAGGAGGGAAATCCTCGTTGTTGCGGCAATCAGAGTGAATGCCGGCAATTCAAGCTGAATCGTTCTTGCTGACGGACCTTTTCCGATGATGATATCGAGTGAGCCTGACTCCATGGCAGGGTAGAGTACTTCTTCGATGGTTTTGTTGAGACGATGGATCTCATCAATAAAAAGAATATCTCCAGGGGAAAGGTTGGTGAGGATCGAAGCAAGATCACCCACCTTTTCAATGGCCGGTCCTGAAGTGATTTTGATTTGGGCACCTGTCTCTTTGGCGATGAGGTGGGCGAGGGTGGTTTTACCTAGACCTGGTGGACCGTAGAAAAGAATATGTTCAGGGGGATGGTTGCGTTCCTTCGCGGCTGTCAGAAGAATGTGAAGATTATTTTTTATTCCCTCCTGGCCGATATAATCGTTCCATTTGGATGGACGCAGTGTGTAATCAAGGTATTTTTCCTCATTTTGCGCGGTCTCTTTTTTTACTACACCTGATTCCATTGTTCTTCATTATACCGGATTGGTAAGAAATTGCTGATCTACTGTCATATATTAAAACTGCGCGTTAATAGCGCAAGGGTTGACACTAAATACCTTTCGTGCTACACTCCTTTTACGTTCATTGATTCGTTTCCAGCCTATAAATCTCTAAGCAATTGGTCCTCTTACGAGGTCTACTGACATTTCCCATAGGACGCCCTGGTTTGAAGCTTCGGCTTCATTACTGTGGCTATCCTCCGAGACCTGTTTAACTTTTAATTCCGTATTGAAAGTATTGCTTAGAGATTTATGGGTTGGTTTTTTTATACTTCTTTAAATATAGTACTCTTCAAAAAAAAGAAAGCAAAAGAAAACCACACCACGACATCTTTATACTTCGTTTTCAAGATCAATTACTCGGCCTAGCTCAGGGAGGGACGTCACTCCATTCAGTACTTTTATAATCCCATCTTGGCGCATGGTGTAGATACCCTGCGGTATCGCGGCCTTAGCAAGCTCACGATCACTTGGGTTCATTTCGATAACTTCCTCAACAGCCTTATCTTTAAGAATCGCTTCGTAAATACCAATTCTACCTTTATAGCCGGTGTGGTTACACGCATCGCACCCAGCAGCTTCCCATAATTGTATTGAGGTAGGCACTTCAGATCGATCATGGATTGTTCCTAAAATAGACGCTACCTTCTGTTGCTCTTCCGGGGTGGGGGACTTCTCTTTTTTACATGCAGCACAGAGCTTTCGTACTAGTCGCTGCGCGAGGGTGATGTTGATGGCGGAAGTGATAATTTTCGAATTAACCCCAAGGTCAATAAGTCGAGGAAACGCACCTGCAGCGGAGTTGGTGTGTAGTGTGGAGAATACGAGATGCCCAGTAAGCGAAGAGTTAATGGCGATACCAGCAGTCTCGCTGTCGCGGATTTCACCCACCATGATGACATCAGGGTCCTGCCTGAGCGCGCTCCGTAGTCCTTCAAGGAAGGTATATCCTTTTTCATTTGTTTGTGTTTGAACAATGCCAGGTAAATGGTATTCGATAGGGTCTTCGATGGTGATAATTTTAATATCAGGACTGTGAATCTTTTTTAAAAAGGCGTAGAGGGTGGTTGTTTTACCCGAGCCGGTTGGACCAGTGGTGAGGATCATGCCGTTTGGTTTTCGGATTTCATGTTCAAGAATTCCAAGCAATTTCTTTTGAATACCAAGCTCCTCCATAGGAACAGCAATTGCTTTTGGGTTAAGGATTCGAAGGACGATTGATTCGTTGTAAGCACCCGGTAGGATGGATGTTCGGATTTCAATATCAGCGGCCTCTATTTTCACACTAAAGCGCCCATCTTGCGCATCTTTTTTAATATTAAGTTTTAGACCGGATAAGAGTTTGATACGGGAAAGAAGCAGAAGATAGGTTTCGATATCAAAGGTGATGACATCAATGAGTACGCCGTCCAGACGATAGCGTAGTCGGACGTATGATTCTTCAGGTTCGATGTGTACATCAGAAGCGTCAGTTGCGAGTGCGCCCGCCACCACAATTTCAAGAATTCTCGAAATTCTCGCGGATTTTTTGAGCGCGAGCACTTCTTTAATGAGGACTATAACATCTGGAAGAGCGCGGACTTTTTTAATTACCTCAACAATCTCTTGGTTTGAAATCTCGAGCGACCCGGCTTTGGTCTCAAATGTATACGAAAGTTCTTTGTACCCCTTCTGTGCACGCTCGAGACTTGTGGTTGAGGCAAGGTAGAGGGTGGGAGTATAACCCTTAGACTCAAGATTTTTTACAATAACCTTAACCTGCTCATCCTCAGGATTTCGGACCGCGATTTTAAGTTTTCGGTCTACAAGGTCAAAGGCTGCAATTTTATTATCTCTGGAGGTTTGTTCATCAATGAGACGGAGGGCGTCGCCGTCGATAGAGGTGTTTGAAAGATCGATATATTCCAAGCCAAATTTTTGGGAAAGTGCTTGCATCACCTCTTCCTCTTCTTTCCTGAGTAATTCGGCCACCTTTTGCTTTTGTTTATCTTCGTCGAAGCTGATCATAAAAAAGTATTATATATAACGTATAAAGTATACGGGATAAAGGGGAAAGGATAAAGCGTTGGGGGGATAGATAAGAATGTGCATTGACTTTATATAGTGTATATGCTATAATGCATGCCAGTATAGAACACAACAATTCAACCACAGAACTATAGAAAGAAAGTTTGTAATGAAAAAGTTATTTGCAATTCTGTTTTTCCTCTTCATCCTGTTCGCGCTCTCAGGGCTCGCTCAAAGTCCGGTGTATTGGGATTCGACACCCTATGGAACGCCGACGTACCAAAAGACCGAGTCGTATTCAAAATACGAGATGCAGGTTAAACCGCCGCTCACTAATCTTCAACGTCACTTCGGCGTCGGGGCAAGTAGTATCCAGACGGGGTACAAACGGGAGTATCTCAACATTGAAACCGGGGGATACTCCAAGACCGTGTCGAAGAGCAAGGACACCTACGCTTACGAGCAGTGGAATTCCCAAAAGGGAAAACCAGAGCTTGTGGTGGTGAAAACTGAATCGGGATATAAGAATGAGGAAAAGCGTCCCGCGCTAAACCCTCAGCCAATCCCTCAAACGGTCGGTTCGGTGAAGGTCACCACCTGGACAACGAAATCACCCCTTTCGTGGTTTAAAAAATGATTTGATGAGCCCCTTTTCGGGCAACATGGCGGCAAGACATTGGAATGTCTTGCCGCTTTTTCTTTTTATATAAACAAGGTACTCTATGGCTATGGAAAAAATCGTCAAAAGTATTCCAGAGCTTGAGGCGTTTGCTCAAAGTTTTATAAATTCTTTCGTTCCTCGCAAAGAGGGGGCGACATTAGTTTGTTTGAAAGGGGACTTGGGTGCCGGCAAAACCGCTTTCACTAAGGCGGCAGGAAAGGCACTCGGAGTTATGGAACATATCACCAGCCCCACTTTTGTATTGATGAAAAGATTCATGATTCATGAATCAGGATTCAGGAATTTGATCCATATTGACGCATATAGATTAGAAAAAGGAGAACAACTAAAAAAACTTGGGTGGGAACAACTACTATCTGATCCAGGAAACCTCATTCTGCTTGAGTGGCCTGAAAGAGTGTTCGACATCCTTCCTCCCGACGCACTAACGCTCAATTTTGAATTCATCGACGAACAAACCCGAAAAATTTATTACTAAAGTATTCTAATTTGTGTGTCATGTAACTTTGACTTTGTTGAGCTGGATTGATACTGTCTGTGTAGAACAATATCAAGGATCCTGAAATGAATACTGATACTAGTAATAAGCTTGAAGACTTGGATAATCACGAGTTCAAAGAATTCTATTGTGAGAGCATCCACTTACAAGACTGCTTATCCGCAACCTTCTGTTTTTTTAAAAGGGAGGATGAAATGTTTGGAGAAGGTTTTACTTTGCGGGAAATTTTGAACGAATTCTCTCGCCGTTACCCTGATAAGCTTCTTATTGAAGTACAAGAAGTTGAAGTTCAAACCGATCCACGTATCAATGTGTATAATATCGCTTTGACTCGACAAGGAGGGAGTTGGCAGGAAACATTCGGTTCTCCTGATCTTGCGAACAAATTCCTACGCGGAGTGACGGCAGGAGCAAGTCTCTTTGCCAACACTCTACTTTCAGTCCCACATGTTGGGTAATCCAACTACAGCCGACCATGATAGTCGGCTTTTTTCTTTTACACAGAGTGCTAGAATTACCCCAATGGCTAAAAAAGACGTAAAACTGAAACGACTCGTGCTCCTCGACGTGCACGCTATCTTGCATCGCGCCTACCACGCCTTGCCCGACTTTGCGTCGAGTAAAGGCGAGCCGACCGGCGCTCTCTATGGCCTTTGCACCATGCTTATTAAAATTATCCAAGAACTTAAGCCCAACTACATCGCGGCCTGTTTTGACCTGCCGGGAAAAACATACCGCCATGAAGTGTACGACGCCTACAAAGCAGGGAGGGCCAAGACCGACGATGCTCTGGTGGCTCAGATCATCCGTTCCCGTGACGTTTTTAAAGCATTCAATATTCCCGGCTACGAGAAGGAAGGTTTTGAAGCGGACGATATGCTGGGCACCATTGTAGAGCAAGTAAAAAGGAAAAATGAAAAAGTAAAAGATGGAGAAGGAGAACTCCAGATCGTTATCGCCTCGGGGGATATGGATACACTTCAGCTTGTTGATGGTAAAAAGGTAATGGTATACACCCTCAAAAAGGGTATTAACGACACCATTCTCTACGACGAAGAAGGAGTGATGGCACGCTTTGGATTTGTACCTAAGCTTCTACCTGACTACAAGGGTCTACGTGGAGATCCTTCCGATAACATCATCGGTATCAAAGGTATCGGCGACAAAACAGCATCACTCTTGATCCAGAACTTCGGCTCTATTGAAGATATCTACAAAAAACTCAAAAAAGACGAGGAAAGTTTTGAAAAAGCTGGGGTGAAAGAACGCATCGTCGGTCTTTTAAAAGATAACGAGGAAGAAGCACGATTTTCAAAAATGCTCGCCGAAATTCGTCGTGACGCACCCATTGAATTCTCGTTGCCGGATAAGGAGTGGCGAGACGGTCTGGAAATTGACCCTATCATGAATCTTTTTAGCGAGCTTGATTTCCGTACTCTCGGGGCAAGGGTTCGGGATGCTTTCCATTTTCAACCGTCACTCCTTGCTGGTACAGAGGCCTCGACGGAACAAGGTGACAATATGGCAGACCAGACCATCGACCCGAAAGAGCTGAAGGAGACCTCACTTGCTCTTTGGGTGTTGAACTCAAACATCGCTCATCCGGGTATTGATGAAATTTTACAATTCGCGCAGACAAAGGATTTTAAAAAAGCACGGGAAACTATTCTCTCCGAAGTGGAAAAGCAAGGGTTGAAGAAAGTGCTCGTGGATATCGAGCTGCCGCTTATCCCCGTCGTCGAGAGGATGCAGGAAGTAGGCGTAAAAATAGACAAGGACTATCTCAAGAAGCTTTCTCTCGACTATCACAAAGAGCTCTCAAAATTCGAGGCAGAGATTTGGAAGATGGCAGGGGAGGAGTTCAATATCAATTCACCGAAACAGCTCGGCACCATCCTGTTCGATAAAATGGGGCTGACCGCAAAGAATTTGAAAAAAACAGAAGGAGGTGCTCGGTCAACTCGGGAATCAGAGCTCTTGAAAATGACCGACAGTCACCCGATTATTAAGAAAATTCTCGAGCACCGAGAACTTCAAAAATTGCTTTCAACCTACATTGACACTATTCCCGAGCTTCTAGATAAAAATAACCGTCTGCACACCACACTGCTTCAGGCCGGTTCGACTACTGGAAGGATGTCCTCGAACAACCCTAACCTCCAAAACATTCCAATCAAAACAGAGCTTGGTAGAAATATCAGAAAAGCATTCATTGCGGAAGAAGGATGGACACTGCTCGCGCTCGACTACTCACAGATCGAGCTCCGTATCGCTGCGTTTCTTTCAGAGGACAAGCGGATGATCGAAATTTTCAGGAAGGGGGAAGATATCCACACCTCCGTTGCCGCATATGTTTTTAAAGTTCCGTCTGAAAAAGTGGATAGGGAAATGCGACGAAAAGCGAAGGTCATTAACTTCGGTATCATTTACGGTATGGGTATCAATTCGCTCCGAGCGAATTTGGGAACCACACGGGCGGAGGCGCAGCATTTCTACGATGAATATTTCTCGAATTTTAAGACACTGGCGGAATATCTTGAAAAGGTTCGTAGCACTACGGCTAAAACCGGCTACACCGAAACATTTTTCGGTCGTAGACGTTTCTTTGAGGGTATTAATTCGAGGATTCCATACATCAGGGCCGCCGCTGAACGCATGGCTATTAACGCGCCCATACAAGGGACCGGTGCCGACATCATCAAGCTCGCCATGGTGAGTGTTTTCCGCTATCTGGAAGAAAAGAAGCTTGATAAAAAAGTGCGACCGCTTCTCCAGGTACACGATGAATTGCTATACGAAGTGAAGAAAGATGCGGTGAAGGATATTGCTCAAGAGATTAAAAAAAACATGGAGGAGGTCATTGATTCGAAAAAAACATATGGCGTAGTGTGTATAGCAGAAGCGAAGGCGGGTCCAAACTGGGACGAGATGGAAAAACTTGCGTGACAGTTGATTTTGTATATAATAACTGAACGTTCACAAGTGAGCACTTGAATCGTTGTGGACGTCACGCTGACCATCCTTAGTGGTGGTACCCGGCTCCTGTTGAGCCGGGTTTTTTTGTTGTCTTTTTCTGTCGCTTTACACTTTTCACTTTAAACTTTACACTCTTAAGTATGTTCTACTTTCTCCACGGTTCTGACACTGACAAAGCAATTGCCAAAGCAGATGACATGGTCGCGGCGTTATTGAAGAAAAAGCCCGACGCAGCTTTTTTTAAAATGACCGACGAAAATTGGAGTGAAGCCGCGCTTGCTGAATATATGGGCGGGCAAGGACTTTTTTCACAAAAATATATCGTGCTCTTAAGCGGCGTTTTCGGCAATAAAGAATATAAAGAAGTGTTGGTTAAAAAACTTAAGGAATTAAAAGAATCTGAAAACATATTCATAATGCGCGAGGGGGTGGTAGACAAGACATCACTCACCAAAATCGAGAAACAGGCGGAAAAAGTTCAGCAGTTCGAATTAAAGGAAGAGTCAGCTAAAGAGGTGAAGTTTAACGTTTTTTCACTCACTGATGCCCTGGGTCGTCGAGATCGGAAAAGTCTGTGGACGTTATTTCTGAAAGCACAAAAGGCGGGAGTGGAAGCAGAAAATATTCATGGCACATTATTCTGGCAAGTGAAAAGTCTGATTGTGGCGAGAGAAACAAAAGACGCCAAACAAGCGGGTATGCATCCTTTCGCTTTCTCCAAAGCCCAAGGTTTTTCAAAAAATTTTAAAAAAGAGGAGCTTTTAAAACTTTCAGGTGATCTCGTCTCCATATACCACGAAGCACATCGAGGAATGTATGATTTAAATATCGCACTTGAGCGGTTCGTGCTCACCATCTAATTAATAATTAAAAAAGCAGACCAGTGATGGTCTGCTACGTTATAGCTACTCAATACGCATCGCTGTCCACGCCGGACGCGACCTATAGGGGAAGGGAGTGACGCTGCCGGAATCAAACTCGATTCTTTCAAGCGGCTCTTGTTCTTTTCTCGTGAGGCGGATCACGCCGTGAGGTACTGTAATACGATAGAATTGTGGGATCACTTCGCACAAGAATTGTCGAGCAATCCTCCGCCCCTCGGCTGTTGCGATCATTCCTCTACGGTCAAACATTTCTATGTATTGTTCAATACTACTGTTGGCGGTGTACGCTCCTGGTTTTCCGCAAGGTATGAACTTAAAGCGATCATCGTGAAGCGCCGCGTCAGTGCCGGCTCCAAAGAGTCCTTCACCACCCACCATAGCGTCTTCCACTGCTTGCCGATGGATTTCTCTTTTGAGAATCGGTTTGCACCACGCCTCAGGGTGAAAACCGCCCTTGAAAAGCGCATTGCGATTCGCTTTTGCATGCTGGATAGTGACCGTTCCACGTGCGTTCTTGCGATTGGCGCGAACTAAGTCGCAAAGTTCTTTGGTGGAAATATGTTCGGCTACCCATTTAAGGTCAGGGAATTCTCTGATGATTTTGTGTTGATAGCGATCGATGAAGATAACTTCTCGGTCAAATTCATCAACGTTCTCGTCCGGCACCTCCATGTGTTCAAGTAACGGCACCCCTAAGGTCTGCAATACATCAAATGCAGGATAGACATTTCGAATGTGGACCACAGCATTGTGAGAGTTGGTGGTTCCTCCCTCTTTCTTCTCCGTAGTGAGCATGAGTTTAGCTGCGCCGAAAACTCCTTCGAGAATTCCTTGTGCCAAATCTTTGGGGTCAGTACGGTCAGTAAGATAGCAGGTGATAACAGGGAGGAATTGCCAGTTTGTTCCGTTCCTCTCGTTGAAAAGTTTTACTCTTCTTTCGATTTCTGATTTATACCAACGTCCTCGAGCAGTGGTGGTGACTGGTTCGAGAAGATTGGTCATTCCTGTTGCGCCACAGAATCGACGAATGGTATGTTCAAGGATCAAATCCATCTGACTGCCAGGTTCTCTGAAGTGAAGATGTCCATCGTAGGAGGATGTAACATCCATTTCGTCAGGGTTTATCGTTTCCGTATCCATTAGTTAATTTCCTTTTGTTGAAGTTCTGTTCTCGGGCCATCCTAACGAATTTAAAGAAAAGGTGCAAGAAAAAGCGCTTACCGTGAGGTAAGCGCTGAAACAACTATTTTTGAGCCCAATGTTGCTCCGAAGGGACAAGTGTGCGGATCCTTCCTAGTAATTCACCTTGGGAAGGATACCACTTATTGACCATATGGATCGTCCTTTTAACTTCGCTCGGAGCGAGCATGGCCATTGAAGCCAGATATACAGCGTCGGCTCCTGCTTCGAACACACTCACAGCATTTTCGAAGTTAAGGATGCCCCCACCGCCGAGAATAGGCTTAGTTACACCAGCGGCTCTAGTTTTCTTGATCCAATCGATGAGTCGCGGTAACAAAGGTTTCCCTGAGACTCCGCCTTTTTTACCTTTACCAAGGCGTTTTTCGACCGGGGATTCGAGTGTTCCGAAATAGAGCATCTTTTCCTCGTCGGTAAGGTCATCCCATTTGATGGTGTTGAGGGCGCATAGCGCAGCGCAGGCCTCGTGACTTGTGATTGACGTTGCTCTCGTGGCAGAGCAGTCTGGTCCAACTTTGACCATGGTGGGTCTCTCCAATTCCTGTAAAACCGAAAGGATTCGAAAGATCAGGTTGGTATCGTCAGCATGAGTCGCGTTGGGGCAGGAGTCATTCCATTGAATGACGTAATCCGCCAAAAACTTTTCTTTCTTAAGAAGCATTACGGCTTGTTTTGCTTCGGCGAGCACCTGCTCGGGGTCACTTGCCGTGGATGCCAAAGAAATTGAGAATGGCTCTGTGCGTGATTGCCACTTGCCTTGCTTAAGATAGAAGGGAAGACCGAAGTTCGAGAGGCCAACGGCATTCAAGGCTGCACCTGTATTCCTGCGTACTTCAATGCATTTCGGTATCCATTCCTTGGGCGTGGTTCCATCTTCCTTGAGAGGCATGTTGCCTTCTATTGCCGGCACCGTCACTGTTTTTGCAACAAAGACGGAGTGGTCGAAGTTAAGGCCAATCAGCCTGCCAAGTTTGTGGTACCACCAACCGTTGCCGAAAATATTGGTAGCGCCGGACCCTTGCCAAGCATTAGGGAATCGAATTCCTCCAAGTATCATATATTTCCTTTTTGTTGAAGTTCTTATTGTCTGCCCGTATTTTTAGCACAGAGGGAAGGAAAGGGCAATAAAGGGACTTTTCGGTGTGGGTTGTGTGCCAGTAGGAATCTCGGCTTACAGCCACAGTACACCTTTCGTATCGTGCTCATGTTTGGGATTGTGGTCAGGAATAATTTTTTGTCAAAAATTTCCCCGACCCGGCCTCGCGCCGCCGCGCTCCGGCTCGCACAACCTTCCTGTTGTCGGTTGTGCGCCCAGTAGGAATCGAACCTACGACCTTCTCCTTAAAAGGGAGCCGCTCTACCGACTGAGCTATGGGCGCATTTGTAACTTACAGAATATATCAGAAAATCACTAAAAGTCTAGATTTTACAGTGGCAAATCGAAAGCGAAGGCACCGGCGCCCGAGAGAAGGAGGGAGAGGGATAGTACAAAGAGAATAAGGTAATAGTTAACACCATCTGTTAAGAATGATCGGTGTTTGACCTTTTCGAAAAGTTCGTATCCAAAGACGAGTACCAGCACTAACGCGGCCACCTGTGTGTATAGTCCAAGGATAAGGAGGATGCCGCCCACTATATGAAGATAGCCTACAATATCTTTTCGGGAATGCTTAACCTTTTTCTTCCCAATAGTAATGGTAACAATGCCGAGTATAAGGCGGATAAGAAAGGGTGCCATAAGGCCGAACGCTAAAAAGTCAGGGAAGGGGTTTAACATATGCTATAGAATAGCATAAAGTGATAGAATGCGGGAAATGAACAAGAAAACTGTGTTTGTACTGTTACACAACATCCGCAGCGTGCACAACGTCGGTTCGATGTTTAGAACAGCTGATGCTTTGGGTGTGTCAAAGATATTTCTCTCGGGCTTTACTCCAGCACCGGTAGACCGATTCGGTAACCCACGTAAAGATTTTATTAAAGTTTCGTTGGGTGCGGAAAAAACTGTGCCGTGGGAATATCATAAAACTCCAAACGCAATCATTGAGCGTTTTAAGAAAGAAAGGATACAGATTATCGCTGTTGAGCAAGACGCTCGATCGATCGATTATCGAACAGTGTCGTTCAAATCCCCGGCAGCATTTTTAGTGGGAAATGAGGTGAGAGGACTTTCAAAAAATCTTCTTAATAAGGCTGATGTGATTGCGGAAATTCCAATGAGTGGCAGAAAAGAGTCACTTAATGTATCTGTATCGTTTGCGGTTGCTGTGTTTAGGATCCTTGATCGATAGCATGCTAGCAAACCAACCGCGTATTCTTTCTATAACATAGAGCCCCACCACAACCCCGGTGATATCAAGGCACATGCCAACCCGCGAGAGGAAACCTTTGAGAAGTCCGTACTTCCTTTCTTTGATCGTCTGTGACCAGCCTTCTATGACGCAGGATGACGCCTGATAGCCATTCCTTTTTGCAAAATAATTGAGGGCGATTTCTATCTCAAATCTAGATTTGTAGTATTCTGGAACGGAGTACCATACTTCTTTCCGCATCACGCGCTGACCACTTAAGACTGGTCCGACTCTCGTAAAAAATTTTATGATCGCAGACTTTCGCTCCATCAATCCCGCGTGCATATCGTATGTGTTTAATAACACTGGTGCCACAATCTTTTCTACGATCTCTGGAGACATTCCTGTAATATCAGCGTCGATGAATAACACAAGGTCGTTTCGCGCACTACCCACTCCTTTATTCATGGCATATCCTTTGCCTCTATTTTCGGGAAGAGTGATGACCTTTGCTCCCGCGAGCCCAGCGAGTTTTCCTGTATTGTCCGTCGAGCCGTCATCAACGACGATGATTTCATCGACATAAGGACTCTGCTTAATTGCTTCTACCAGACCCTGTATAGTCGAAGACTCGTTTTTGGCGGGAATGATTACTGAAATTTTTTTGCGATTATTTTCTTCAACCATAGTCGAACAAAGATAATGATAATAGCAAACACTAAAAAAATAATCGGTACTCGGTATGCGAGCGTCTCGAATGTATCGAGTGTCTCATGGACAGCAAGGCCGATGGTGAAAAGTAGCACTATGTACCCTATGGTTCCAAGCACGTTTGCCGCGACATACGCTCGCCACGAGAAGCGGTGCATACCTGAAAGAATTTGGACGGCGGTGCGCGTGCCGTACACAAACTTTGAGTAGAACACTACTTTAAAACTATGTTTCTCGAAAAATGAACGCATAGAAACCAGTATGGAGTCTTTCCGTTCAATAAAACCACTCACAAAAGTATTTTTAGGGAGCATCCATCCGAGGCCGTACCACAGCATGTCTGAAAAAAGAGTGGCGCTCGTGGCCACGAGCGCTGTCAGAGCTACCGACATTTCACCTCGTAGTGTTAGAAATATCGCGGTGACAAGTACGACGTCGCCGCCTACGGTCATGCCGATGAATAACGAGATATATTTATGCGCAACGATCCATGTGAATATCCCCATGATTTCATAGTATCGTCATGCTCTACATTTAGCAATTGAATCCGACTCAGTTTAATATTTGATTGCGTCGATGATGTTACCGTTCGTGTCGAGAAGTTTAATGATCTCTTTGCTGTCGTTCCATAGCTCGCGGTCGGCTCCCAGGTATATTCTCCATTCGGGAGAGAAGAAGTCAGGGTCAAAATGGTGGACATTGACACAACCATTGTAGGTTAGGACGTTTAAAAGATTAGTACGACACTCTCGCGAAAGATTGGTGGGTAAGGAGACTGGCACAGCACAGGCGGATAGGGAACGTACGTAGGTGCTGCACGCAGCGTCCAGACGCGCTCCGCTTCGGCTCAGAGTTTCTTGGGGTGAGGGGCACGCTTGAGGGAGGGAGGGGGTGAAAAGCTGAAGGGAGCCTAAGTATGCCGAGCATTTATTAACTTTGAAAGAAATACCGATAGGTGACCGACCGGAAACAACGATCGCTTCTTCGTTTGGCGCTATAACGATATTTTCGAGCGGGGACACCTCTCCTGCGTAAGGCAATAGCGCCCCTTGTCCGATTTTTGTAGTGAGGACATTTCTTCCACTACCTAATGAGAGCCCGGTGAGGGTGAGCATTGTTGTATTGGTCGATGCTGCTTTGATGGAAATATGTTCACGTTGCTGTTCATTGTCGCGCGCTCCTTCAATCCTTGTTAAAAACAACATGTTTTTGTAGGGGGAATTTTTGGCGCCAAAAGATACTCCACCCTTCAGCTCTTCGCGGGGAGTAAAGGGGATTCCGCTGTCATGAGCGAACCTCTTCGCTCCTCCCGCCCATGCCCACAAAAGAGCAAGACCAAGAATGATCATGAAAAATTTTGTAGGAGTGAGTTCAAAACCCGCAGGTTTTTCGATGTCAGCCATACGCTATAGTATAGCAATAATTAATAACCAAGATACAAGCTCCAAACAACAACGAAGCTTCTTTGGTTATTGTTTCTTGATTATTGGTTATTACTTCTGGTGCGTATCACAAAAATGTGCGCTACGACCACCCACGATCATCCTGCGAATAGTACCCATACAGCCTTTTTTCTCGCAGTGCTTTCCTGTTTTACGATACGCGTGGTGTTTCGTCTGAAATTTTCCGGGCTCTCCATAAGGGTTGCGGTAGTCGGACATTGAATCTCCTTGAAAATCAATGCCTTTTTTAAGTACGGTTTTTGCGGCAACAAAAAGCTTCTTCATTTCAATCTCTTTGATGTTACGTACAGGACGCAACGGGTGAATTCCCGCGATCCAAAGTGCTTCATCGGAATAAATATTACCGATACCGGCAATGAGGGACTGATCCATAAGTACTTGTTTGATTTTCCCATTCAGTCTTTTCTTTAATTGAAAATTGAAAACTGTAAATTGAAAATTCTTCTCCAGAGGTTCCGGCCCCAAGTGTGCGAGATCAGTGCTCAAGGAGAGGGTATCGGTGGGGAGGTAACACACCTTCGCAAACTTCCGCATGTCTGAGAACGCCAAATGTTTACCGTTTGATAGGGTAAACACCAATCTAATAAATCGGTTGAACGGATCCTTCAGTGGCCCATCTTCAATCGCTTCCCATTCTTCTCTTCTGTCATTTCCATGAAAACGGAAATCCAGTCTGTCTGCTCTGGATCCCCGCCGCGGGGATGACGGGGCATTTGCTCTTCCATATTTCCCATAGAGCAAATGTCCCGTCATTTTCATGTGAATAAGGACAGTGATATTGCCGGAGAGATTCACAAGCACGTTCTTTCCACGCCTCGTCACGTCTTTGATCTTCTTTCCAGTTACCACTTTTTTAAATTCCCCAAAGTATTTGAGATTCTTGATATTACTTTTACCATTATGAAAAACACTGTTGTACCCGGACCACACATCACGAATAACAAGTCCTTTGATGAGCTTGTCTAATATCGTCGCTGTTGTGTGTACTTCAGGGAGTTCGGGCATGAGGAAAGCGTAAAGCTAAAAGCGAAAAATGTAAAATAGCAAAAATATTTTCACATTCCTACACTATTTCTTTCAAGCCATGATGCTGTTTCTTCGATCGAGACTTTTTTCGTTGCAATTTTTAATACAAAATCAACCATCTCTCGGTTAGAGACTTTGAGTGAGTACCCGTTTAAGTATAAAAAACGTGCAGCCGAAGCAATGCCGGTGCGTTTGTTTCCGTCCACGAAGACATGGTAATTGACGATTGCTTCAAATAAAATCGCCGCTTTTAGGAATAGTCCTTTGTATAAATCTTTACCTGCAAAACTAGACTGTGATTTGAGTGCGGCGGATTTCAGTAATCCAATATCTCTAATACCGTGAGTACCCGTAGTCGCGTCAATAATTCGAGCGTGGATTATGAGAATATCTTTTGGGTCGAGATACTTCATCTTAATTTATTATTTATCCGCGAGTTCTTCAAGGGCAGGGCGGTATTCGTTAATGAATTTGTCAGTCCAACCGAGGAGTTCTTTGTCTACAACGGTTGACTCAGACTTCTTTATTTTCTTGATGATCTTTATCTCAAAAGGAGAAGAAATTGTTTCTATTTCATCTTCCATCCCAATCATCGCGATCTCACGGTCTTTTTTTGTGAGCGTTACTCCCACAGAAGATCCTATTTTTATGAGTTTTTGAGCCATATTTTTGTTATTTATTATAATACTATTATAATGTTTTAAAGGTTTCGCACAACTTGACTTTTATATATAAACCATGGTATAATAGTAACCAGTAAAGTACCCTACACGGAGCCCCGAATCCGAACACCTGAGTTAAACTAATAATTTCTTTTTCATCATACCACGCACCCGTGGTTTGTTTTGTTTCTGGAGCTCACGTGCGAATGCCTCACGAGGAGTTTTGAAGCGGAGACACTCCAT
>DATDYB010000011.1:0-6072 GCA_036517115.1 Minisyncoccota bacterium
GCTTATAGTATAATACCCCCTGTATGAAGAAATTTATTCTCATCATTGCACTTTTGTTGCTAAGCACCACGGTGGCCAACGCCCCCGTTTCAGCTGATTCATATCAGGCACCACAACATTCATATGCAATTGTTGTTGATAAACTTGTCGCCTACCCTACCGATTCAAACGGTACAACCGACTACAATTATGTCGATAATTTGGGAAGCTCCGATTTTAAGTTTTCTCCAAACGGATACATTTTCTTTAAAATAAAGGTCAAAAACACCTCGGATGTCAACTTAGACACTGTTGTTCTGAAAGACTTTGCCCCCTCATATGTTGATGTTTTTACAACGGAAATTGCCGTAGGCACGCTCCAACCACAAGAACAAAAAGAATACATAATCCAGGCTCGTGTTAAGGGCGCAGATTCAGTTCCTGCAGGCATGACTTGTGTCACCAATCGTGCACAAGCAAGTAATAGTCAGGCATCTGATGAAGACACCGCCGGATTTTGTATTGAAAAAAACGTAGTAGTAACGCCTCCTACCATCCCTGCAACCGGACCAGAATTCGGCCTTGGACTTACTGCCCTTTCTGCAAGCTTAGGATTTTTGGGAATGAAATTACGTAAACTTTAAAGTTAGTTCCACACCGAGATCCTTCGGCTTTGCCTCAGGATGACAGTGTCATTCTGGAGCGAAGCGATAGAATCCCACGAGATCCTATCGGTCACTTCGTTCCCTCCAGGATGACAAAAAACTCTATCTTCCACCCTCCATCGTCTATCATCTGATACAATCAAGATATGTCCGATCTCGTTCATTTGCAAGTTCGAAATTCAAAAGCTGACGAAACGCCCATCGAGGCCGCAAGTCAGATTTTTGCCTCACTCCTCCCTTCCTACCTCCCCCCATTAAAACGACTCTATATCAAACCAAAAACGTATGCGTTTGAGATTTACCTCATCGGCCAAACCATCTATTTTTATGCCACCTGCACACCCAAAACCGAGACATTTGTCAAAAGCCTCATTACCTCTTCATTCACCAACTCGAAAATAATAAAAACCAAGGATCCACTCGATATGGTGCTTGACTCGCCCGCACGAGCTATTGGTGAGGTTGCACTTTCTTCCTATTATTACTTGCCAATAAAGACATATTTTGATTTCAAAGATATTGATCCACTCTCTTCAGTTCTCGGGTTTTTAGCCCGCTCTTTACCCACCCAAAAGGCGGCAATCCAGATTCTCATCACCCCCGCCTCATTTAGCTGGGCCACGGGCGCGGCCGCACAGGGGCAAAAAATGGCGTACGACAAAGCCGCCGATAAATACGGTATGAACCCGCAAAAGATGATTATTAGCCGAAAAACGAGCTTTCAGGGTGGAAAAGCACTTGTAAGAATTCTTACGGGAGATTCTACTCCCGACGGCGCGCTTGCTTATTTACACAACGTGGCCGGCACATTTGGATCGTTCTCGCTTGGCGAGGGAAACCAATTCAGCTTTAAAAAACCGCGGATATTAAAGCAAAAGCTTCTTGAGCGCATGATAAACCGAAAAACATTTATTTTTGAGCGTCAAAATCAAATTTTGAATGCCCAAGAACTTGCCAGCATGTGGCATCCACCCGGAATACTTTTAGCCGGAATCAAAAATATTGCGTGGGGCAAAACGCTTTCAGGTGAACCGCCTGATAATTTACCAATTCCTGAAGAATCTGATGAAGAAGCTCGAAAGGACATCAACTTTTTTGCAAAAACGGAATTTAAGAACAAGGATCAGATTTTTGGAATTAAAACGGCAGACCGGCGAAAACACGTCTACATTATTGGGAAAACAGGCGCGGGAAAGACCACGCTTATCGCCAACATGGCGATTGATGATATTCGACGAGGCCGCGGAATCGGAATCATCGATCCACATGGAGACCTTTCGGAGATTATTCTCGATTTCATTCCAAAGAGGCGAATTAATGATGTCGTCTATTTGGAGCCGTTCGACAGTGAGCGGCCGTTCAAATTAAATGTTCTAGAGGTTCATAATCCGGAACAGAAGCATTTGGTGGCGTCCGGAATCGTCTCGATTTTTTCCAAACTCTACGGAAAAAGCTGGGGGCCACGACTCGAGTATATCTTGCGAAATGTGATTCTCACGCTTCTTGAAATTCCCGGCGCAACACTCGTTGATGCACTTCGAATTCTTTCTGACGATGAGTATCGCGCACGCGTTGTGCGAGAAATTAATGATCCAGTACTTAAAAATTTCTGGAATGCCGAATTTGCCAAAATGGGAGATAAATTGCGCGCGGAAGCCGTGTCCCCAATTCAGAATAAAGTTGGGCAGTTTGTGACATCAACGATGGTTCGAAATATCATTGGAACAGCAAAATCCTCAATTAATTTGGCCGAGATCATGGATGAGGGAAAGATTCTTATTCTTAATTTATCACAAGGAAAGTTGGGAGAAGACAACGCTTCATTACTCGGAGCGATGATCATCACCCAAATTCAGCTTGCCGCCATGGGCCGATCGTTTAGTAAAGAGGAAGACAGGCGCGATTTCTTCCTGTATGTAGATGAGTTTCAGAATTTTGCTACGAATTCGTTCATAAAAATCCTTTCGGAAGCTCGAAAATACCGACTCTCACTCACGCTCGCAAATCAGTACACCGAGCAATTGGAGCTTGAGATCCAGCGTGCAATTTTTGGAAATGTAGGCACGCTTATGTCATTCGTCCTGGGTGCGCGCGACGCATACTTTTTATCGAAAGAGTTTGGGGAAATCTACACAGAGAATGACTTAGTATCACTTGGAAGGTATGAGACGGTTATGAAGCTTTCTGTCGACAACATGACCTCAAATCCCTTCCCCGCCCACACGCTTCCCCTTCCTGCGCTCAAAAACGATAATCGGGAAAAGATTATTGCAACGAGCAAGGAAAAGTACGGGAGGAAGAATGTAAAAGAGTTAGAAAGATAGAGGAGAAGAGGAGGTGATGGGGGGATAGGGAGAGCGGGAGGAGTGGAGAAAGGAGGATGGGATAAATACAGAGAGTTATTTGCCTCACCCTATCTGCTTATCTTCTCCTCCCCACCTCTAATTTTGTGATAAAATACCAATTATGTATATTCCTAGCATAAAATTACTCTCCAACTACGCCCATGTGCTGACCGACTTTGCTCTGGGAACGGGCGAAGGAATTAAAAAAGACGAGGTCATTTTGGTTCAGTTCGACGCTCCCGCGCTTCCACTCGCAAATGAAGTGTATCGGGCAATTCTTGAAAAAGGTGCGCATCCGATGGTGAAAATGAACGATGATAGCTTTGTGAAGATTTTTTATGATGCGGCTTCTGACAGCCAGCTGGAGTTTTTCCCTCGAAACTACAATAAAGCACTCATTGAAACCATCGACCACCGCATGTACCTCATGGCCGACCGAGATCCTCTGTATTTGAAAGGTGTGGATCCTGCCAAAATGATGCGGGCAAATAAGTCTCGAAAAACGCTCAAACAGTGGCTTGATCAAAAAGAAGATGCCGGAAAATTGACATGGACACTTTGTTTGTACGGGACCTTAGGAATGGCTCGCCAAGCGGGTCTAAGTTTGGAGGAGTATTGGAATCAGATTGCCCGGGCGTGCTATTTAAAAGAAAAAGATCCCATAGCAAAGTGGCGAGCGGTGTTCACACAAGTTGAACAGACCATGAAAAAACTGAATAAACTACCAATCGACAAACTCCATCTTGTTGCAAAAGATACTGATCTTTGGATCAGTATGGGAGAAGGTCGAAAATTCATCGGCGGATCCGGTCGAAACATCCCCAGCTTTGAAATCTTCACCTCCCCCGACTGGCGAGGCACGAATGGGCACGTATATTTCGACTTTCCACTCTATCGATACGGCAACATCATTGAAAAAATTCACCTTGAATTCCGAAATGGACGCGTGGTAAGCGTGCGTGCGGCAAAGAATGAAAAACTCATAAAAGAGCTGGTGAAGCAAAAAAATGCCGATAAAATGGGCGAATACTCGCTCACTGACCGCCGATTTTCCAAAATCGACAAATTCATGGCTAATACACTCTTTGACGAAAATTTTGGTGGAGAGTTTGGAAATACGCATTTAGCACTAGGCTCAAGCTACCACGATACGTATACAGGCGACGCGAAAAAGGTTTCTGAAGCTATGTGGAAAAAACTCGGATACAACTCCAGCGCCGAGCACACCGATATTATTGCTAAGCACGATCGAACGGTGACGGCCATTCTCAAGGATGGGACGGAGAAAGTTATCTACAAAGGGGGAGAATTTGTAGTTTGAGAGGTGGGGAGGAGAAGATGGGGAGATAGGTCGAGCCGAGGCGAGATCCTGAGCTAGGGCGAAGGAAAGGGGCGGAGGTGATGAGGAGAGGAGGAGGAGAGAGAAGTAGAGTTATTTTATGATTGGCTTCCATTTTTGTTTAAGTGTGATTAGTTGCCCAGAAAGTCTACTGTATAAATTCGCGAGTCGAGTGGCTAAGCTTTGTTCCATATATCCCAGATCACCTGCGGTCTGTGCATGAACCTCCATTTCGTGGGAAGAACCGATGCAAATATTGAGATGCTTTATGAATTCCTTCGTGTGTTCTCGTTTTGCCCAGCCCTCTGCCAGGTTTGCCGGTATTGATTTCGAGGCTCTTCTCATTTGGCTTGTAAGGTCAAATTGTTCATGATTTGGAAAGTTTTTGACTGCTTTATGCACAAGAATCATTAGCGTGTAGCTATCTTTGTATACAACAAGCTCTTTAAAAGAAGTAAGCATGCGATCAATGTACTCTTTTTCTATATTTTGTCTACAGTATATATGCAACATTTTTACCACTTTAGCCTTTCTTTTCGCTCCCCTCCTCTGTTTTTCTTCCTCTCCTCATCTCCTCCGCCCCACCCTATCCCCCCATCCCCTCCTCTCCTCCTCTCCTCCTCCCTGTATCCGACTTGACTTTTCAGTCAAGTCGTGCTAAACTATAGGCTGTGTTTTGCAGTTTTTTGCAGGCACAATGATTGTGGAGAAAAGCGTCCGGAATCAGCTTCTGGAATGCTCTTATCTACAAGAACCTTGATTTATGGGTTTTGGTTACAAAATTTTTTTCTAGCGGGAAGCTTTTTTAGTTCCTGTGACGGGATAGTAGTATCTCGAAGTATTCACGCGCACCCATGCACGCACAAAGGAGAATGACGTGTCCGACATCCGGACTGCCTTGAAAGATGACAGGAAATGGCTAGCGAAACTGCTAGTCAAAATCTCGTTCGTTGCTCTTGTGTGGATTGTCTGCATTAGGTCCGTTTGGATGTCTGACTTTCCACTTGTAGTTCGCATCGTCGTCGAGGCGGTACTTATCTACATAGGCACCTTCAAGTACGCCTGGCTCGATTGGGAGTTCGCCCATAAACCCGTGAAAGTGACGGTCACGCTCTACGCGAACCCGCCACACAAATCCGAGGAGGAGAAATCGTGAAGGGAATCTTCCAGCACTTGATCCTAAGGGTCGAGGTAGCTATCGTCAATATTCGGATTCGTTTGTTCCTCCGGGAGCTCCCGAATACCCGACGGCTACTCCGACACCAAGAAACTCAGCTAGGGGCGCTCGAAGAGAGACGCAGTGCTCTCATGAGCACCGACCCCATGAACTCGCTGATCGTGAAGAAACGGATCAGACAGATCGGCGACCGCACATTCGACGTTGTGGCAACCGGATTGATCATCTGGGCTTTCTATAAGGGCGGCCTCTTCGGAGGACTCGTCATGTGTCAGCTCATGTTCTTTCCGTTCATTTTCGTGTACCACCCACACCGTAAGCCTTACTGGTACGGGTAGTACGAATCCATACGCGCACCCACACCATATCTGAGGAGGAGTGAAGACAATGAAGAATCGACTAGGAATAGCGCTTTTGATCGTGGTGCCCGTGAATCTCGCCTACATGGCCATTGAAATCGGCCACAGGTATCAGGTTCCGGGTATCTTCATATTTACTCTCTGGGCTTTCGCTTCGATGATCGTGATAATCGGCATCATGGACGTACAGTTCCAGCTCCGGATTACC
>DATDYB010000012.1:0-42668 GCA_036517115.1 Minisyncoccota bacterium
CTTTCCGTGTCGACCATCCTTTGCGGACGAGGAGCTGAGCAGCCTCCTTTCTGATGCGAGGCATGTGGGGATTTTTGGTGTATGGCATATATCGACCATCCTAAATCATTAGGTGATGCCAAGCTATTGAACCATTACGAGTAGCTTGACAATAATCTTTTACTATGCTAAGATAATTGTTAGTTCATTTAACAATCAAGAAACGGAAAGGAGGTGAAAGACTATGTTTCGAATAATTCGATTAAACGGTTTAATCCGGTTTCGGATTCGGAAAGCGAAGAGGTGTGAATCCAAACCCAAACCGATCATTGGGATTATAGGGTTCGTTCCCCATCCCAATACACAACACGGCCGAAGGCGCGATCAGTTCGACTTCGGTTTACGTGAGCGAGGTGTGATCACAGGTTCGCCGAAAGTTACTAACATATGTGACCTCTCGCTGAGGTTTTGGTAACGGATCACACACCACTCCAAGAAAATTAGTAAGCCCTGCCGCTGCACACTATGTGTAGCGGCATTTCTTTTTCCTTGTGGATAAACGTGTTGCTCATGCAGATAAATGAGCGTACGATTAATAATTAGAATCAACTAGAAAGGAGTCTCATGCCCCAACTTCGAACACGACGATTGCAAGCAAAGTTTCCCTTACACGCGGAGGCCGTACAGCAGGTGGTATCCGCCTTGCACGATGTTCACGGCGTCAGCATCTCTTTCGAGGGAAGAAATGTTTTTCTTGTCACCGTGGAAGCAAAGATCGAAATTACGGAGAAATTTTTAAAAGAATTTTCGATCCAAGCAAGTCGGGTAGATCGGGAAGATTTCCTCTCACGGAAATGCTTTCCGCTAAAAAACAAAGTACGGATCTGGGAAAGGCTGTTCGCCATTCCTTGGTTGGGAAGACCTACCTAAATTCGCGGCTTTCGAAACTTCAAGAATGCAGTAACCCTGCATTCTTTTTTAATTTCTTTGCTATAATCATAATCATATGACTTCAACCCACGTCGCCCTCTATCGAAAATACCGTCCGCAGAAATTCGAAGATGTTGTTGAACAACATCATATTGTTGACGTGCTCAAGAATACGATTAAGCTCGGTAACATTTCTCATGCCTATCTTTTTGAAGGCAGCCGCGGCACAGGTAAGACGACTATGGCTAGGATTTTCGCGGGAGCCATCGGCTGTACACCGAACGACCTCTATGAAATTGATGCGGCCTCTAACCGCGGTATTGATGATATTCGTGAGCTTCGGGAATCCGTTGCAACGCTACCGTTCGAGTCGCCGTACAAGGTGTACATTATCGACGAGGTGCACATGCTTACCAAAGAAGCATTCAATGCACTTTTGAAAACCCTCGAGGAGCCGCCAAAGCACGCGGTCTTTGTCCTCGCTACGACAGAGACTGACAAGATACCGGAAACAGTAGTATCCCGTTGTCAGACCTTCTCGTTCAAGAAACCTTCGCAGGCAATTTTGAAAGACGTAGTGCTGGCTACGGCCAAAAAGGAAGGGTACACAATTGATACTGCCGGGGCAGAGCTTATCGCCACGCTAGGCGATGGCTCGTTCCGTGACACACTCGGGACGCTTGAGAAGGTTATTGGTTCATCGAAAGACAAGAAGCTTGCTATCGAGGAAATCGAGCTGGTGCTCGGCGCTCCTCGCCGGGATATCGTGAATGACTTTATAAGCGCTCTTGCAACCGGAGATAAGGAGAAGGGTTTGAATGCTATCAGAAAGGCAGCAAAGGCGAATATTGATATGAAGGTATATCTCCGCCTTATCCTCCAGAAAACTCGCTTTGTGCTGCTGCTTAAAAATTCAAAAGACATGGCCAAGGAAATCAAAGACGACCTCTCCGCCGAAGATTTCGATTTTCTCTCCAGTCTCGCCGCCGATCCTCAAAGTAAAATCTCTTCCGTAGTGCTCCTCGAGCTCCTCCATACGCACGACTTTGTCGGCAAATCCTACATCCCTGAACTTCCTCTCGAGCTGGCACTTCTTAAACTCACGAATACTGCATGAAATTATTTGATTTAAAGATTGTTATCGAAAATATTCGCGGATCGTACAAAAAGTTTGCCGATACGATCGAGGAGTACCCGATACTCGGTGTCACCTTTCCAACGCACTATGGATATATTGAAGGATATGCGAGCGAGGATGGTCACGACCTCGACGTGTTCCTCGGAAGCGGGAATGTTCACGGCATTTTGCGCGTGAACCGCGACGATGCTCCCGGTGGCGTTGAAACGAAAACGATTATATATGTCACGGAAGGGGAATGGAGCGACATTGAAAAAGCCTACAAGCCAGTAATCAACGAAATGAAGAAGATGAGCGAGGATGAGCTCGTCAATTTCCTGCCGAAATTTCTCCGTAAAAAGAGTTAGATTGATTTTGTGTTTGAGCATGGTAAGCTCTAAGGAAAGGTCCTTATGAAAGATCAAGTAAAAAGCTTCGGTGAAGCGCTTACACAGGCGCAGAAAAAGGTGAGTGCGGAGATCAAAAAGTTGCCTCACCCATGGCCGGGTAAAACAAATTCTCATCCCGTCAAACTCAGAGTGCGACGGTAAAGCCAGCGGATTGAATACTCAATCCGTCTTTTTTATGGTATTTTGATAAGGACTTTTAGAAATATTGCGGGATCGTCTAATGGTAGGCTCCCGGTTTGTTCAAGAGCGAAGTGATTGAATACAAACCGCAGTCCCGAGGCCCTGCGAGGGAACACGGCCCGAAAGACTGCGAAAGTTGGTTAGAAAAGAAAATATAGTATTTTGCGGGATCGTCTAATGGTAGGACACGGCCCTTTGGAGGCTGGTATCTTGGTTCGAGCCCAAGTCCCGCAGCAAAAAAGCGAAGCAGAAGAGTTGTGATGATTCCAAGTCCCGCAGCCAGAATAAAATTAACGTCGTATGGGTGACTAATAAAAAATGTCAACGTGGCATGTTGACGGGCCAACTTTCGGATGGTTTGCTGTTTAAAATGAAAAGCCGTATCGATGCTTCAGGAAGTCCTTCTTGTGCTACACTTTATCGATGATCGAAGAACGGATTTTTGGGCCGCTGACGCTGAAGCAATTCATCACTGTTGCAGTTGGCCTCGGGCTCTCCTATCTCGCGTATTCGCGGATACCAACGCCATTCGCATATGCAACTATTGCCATCATTGTTGCAGCCACCGCTATAACTGCATTTGTCCGTTTCAGTCCAGAAAAGATAGAAGGGGATCTCAAACAGTATTTCTTAAAACTCCAAGTGAAGACTCCTCCCGCCGACTTTCAAAAAATGTTACAGCGAAAGCTCGCCGAACTTGAATCTCAAATACAGATGCGGGCAGCGAGAGGTTTACCTCCAGACCCGAAACTTCAGGAAGTGAAGAATATCTTGGAATCGGTGAACAAGAGTTAGGGTATTAAGATGGATATGAAATAGATTTTGTATGAAAGAATCCTCTTCCATCTCGAAGCTGGTCAATAATTAGGCTGTAATGAATCAAGGTTGTCAAAGGAAATCATCCCTTCAAAAACTAAAATACAAAAAGACCTAAGATGAGTTATAATTATTGTATATTAATTAAACGTACATTATATGTGGGAGATTATTATCGCAGTCGTTCTAATTATCATGGTGGTGAAGCAAGGTCACCGCATTACCCGACTTGAAAAACTGCTTGAGGGTAAAGTAGTAGCTTCGACAAAACCCGAAGAAAAAAAGCAAGGAGTTTCCCTTATGGAGTCCGCACCTATGGTTAGTGGAGTTCCTGTCAGTGCTTCTGTGCCCGACACTGGAGTTCGGGACGTCTTGGAATCTCCACGGCTTTCAAGTGAAGAAGCCTCGGGTCGCTTTCTCGGCAAGATCGGCATCGCGGCGGTGCTTGTTGGCGTCGCCTTCTTTTTGAAATATGCGTTCGATAACAATTGGATTGGCCCTGCTGGGCGCGTCATGATCGGCATTCTTGCCGGCGTCGCATTCCTCGTTGTTGGTCAGGTGCTCCGAAAGAAGTATCTCAAGTACTCGGATCTTCTTATGGGCGGCGGTATCGCCATTCTCTATTTGTCTGTCTATTCAGCGCAAGCCTTCTACCATCTCATCGATCCGTTTATGACCGGACTCTTCATGCTCTGTGTCACGGCGCTCGCCTTTGCGATCAGTATCGTCAATGCCACACAAACGCTCGCGGTGGTCGCCATCGTCGGCGGGTTCGCTACGCCTTTTCTCTCTGGTGCACGAGAAAACAACATGCTGATGCTCTTCGGCTACCTGACACTCCTCAATGTCGGAGTGCTCGGCGTATCGTTCTTCAAGAAATGGCCGAGGCTTAACACCGCTGCTTTTGTCGGCACCGCCATCAACTTCCTGGCCTGGCTTTTCGCCCACTATAGCGAGAGCATGCTTGCACCGACATTCTTCTTCCTCTTTGTCTCGTTCGTCATCTTCCTTATCGCGAGCATTGCCCGTGCTGTCACGGCGGGCCTCAAGGCTGATGAAGCAGATTATTTCCTGCTGGGTGCGGACGCATTTTGCTTCGCCGTCATGAGCTACCTTCTGTTCCAGAGAAATTTTGACGAAGTGCTCGGCTTCGGAGCGGTGATGATCGCCATTATATATATGCTCGTTGCGTACGCGACCAACAAGTACAACCCTTCCGACAAGGCGCTCAACATCTTCCTTCCGGGGTTAGCGGTAACTTTCCTCTCCCTCGCGGTGCCGCTGCAGCTCTCTGGCCCATGGATCGCTGTTGCGTGGCTTATCGAAGCTTGCGTGCTGTACTTCATCGCATCGATGATCAGTAACCGCGGCTTTCAGATTATGGGTGTTGTTGTGTACTGTCTCGGCTTGGCGGATTTCTTCGTATGGTACGCTTCGCACTCGTGGTGGAACAATGAAGGTTTTGTTCCAATCTTTAATACTGCCTTCGCTATCTTGGCGCTTGCGGTCGCCGCCGCCTACGCTATTGCCTGTATGTATGTCCGGTACGGAAGCATTACGGAGACGATCAGAGACAGAGGCATTACGGTGTTTGTCGTCATTGCAAATATTCTTACCATTTTCGCCTTTACCATCCAGATCACTGGCTATCACGATGCGAAGATTCGAACGCTTTCTGTCCAATACGAAGTAACTACTCGTGATGCTCAAAGATATAACACTGGGTACGACTATTCAAACCAGCAAAACCAAAACTCGGACACATATTACAGAACACTTTCAGGTGTTAAAAATCAGTCGAATACATTAGTATCGATTTTCTGGGCACTCTACGCAGCGCTTTTGACCGCTATCGGTTTTGCTAAGCGATTTGCTGGCATACGAAGGCTCGGTCTTATTCTTTTTGTCATCACAGCAGTGAAGGTGGTGGTGGATGTATGGAGTCTGGGGCAGCTCTATAGAATAATTTCATTCATCGTCTTTGGTGTCATCGCGCTTATTGCCTCGTTTGCCTATGCCAAATACAAAGACCGGCTGAAGACTATTATTGTCCTCACACTTCTTTTAGTGTCGAGTCTTTCGTTCTCGACTGCTCAAGCAAAGTTTGATCAGGAAAACTGGCAGTACATGCGTACCGTCTCAGCGCCGTCGGCGTCTGACTTTACGAAAATCGTTCTGCCGTCGGACATTTCCCGCACTAGCTCTAACTTCAGTGATATCCGTATTATTAACCAAACTGGCAATGAGGCAGCATACCTTATCACCCGAAGTGCTTCGGTAAAGGGAGGTGTCGTTACTGCACGGCTACTCAACGAGTCGAATGTGAACGGTACCACGCAGTTCATCGCGGATAGTGGGGAAGATGCGGTGGTACGAACGCGTCTCACCATCTCAACTAATTCTAAAAATTTTAAGCGACAGGTAAGTGTCTATTCTTCGCATACACTTCTTCCGATCAACAGTCCTTCGTGGGCACTGGTGACCGACAAGGGATACATTTTTAAATTCACTGATACGGTGACAGGCTTCAGTTCGGGTAAGGACGACGTTGATTTTCCCGCGAACACAGCGAGGTATTTCAAAGTAGTGATTGGTGAAGGACCGGAAGGAGCTCTCGATGTTGAGGGGGCGATGATCTACGGAGACACTGCGGTGATCACACCAACGTATACGAAAGAAGTGCCGGTAACTGTATTCAACAATCCGACAAAGCGCGCTACCGAAGTGACACTTGATCTTGGAGTCGCCGGATACCTTACTCACGCTGTTACGCTTTCCTCGAGCGACAAAAATTACAGTCGCAGAGTGCTTGTGGAGTCGTCGAATGATGGCACATCGTGGTCATATGTGAGAGAGGGATATATTTCCAACATTTCAACAACACGTTTTACCGGCTCATCAAACCGCGTAACCTATCCCGAACAAAAAGCTCGTTACGTCCGCGTTTCAATTGTAAATGACGACAACATGCCGATCGCGATCGGTGGCGGCGCAAGCGTAGAAGGCCCTGTGGTGTCGGCAATCTTTGAGACAAAGCCGGGCGAAGCATACACGCTCTACTACGGGAACCCAATAGCGGGACATCCTGTGTATGATATTGCCAGGATTGCATCGTATATCGAAGAAAATGCAATTCCTGTTGCTACGGTAGGTCAGGAGATTGTGAATCCGGCGTATAAAGCTCCCAAGGGTCCGGTGATACCATTCACTGAGTCTCATAAGTGGCTTCTCAACATACTTCTCATTATCGTGGTAGTAGTGCTCGGCGCGGGCATCGGTATGTACCTTCGCAATTACAAAAAGACAGCGATCGACCCCGCAAAACCGCAAGGCTTCGATTCGCAAGGTCCGGGTAGTACCCCTCCGCAGGTTTAATTCACACGTGCTAGAATAGTGGCACTAATAAATAATCACATACAAGTATGAACAAAGAACGGACAATTGAAATTACAGTGTTTTTACTCCGAGTCACCTCGGCAATTATGTTTATTCAAGCCGGAGGGCTAAAGCTTTTCGGATGGTTCGGTGGTATGCCTGCGGGTGTCGAGCTTTCAACCCTCGTTCTTATCGCGGGTATCCTCGAAGTCTTTGGTGGTTTGGCCATTCTTCTCGGACTTTTCACTCGGCCTGTCGCCTTCATTCTTTCTGGAGAGATGGCAGTTGCGTATTTTATAGGGCATTTCCCGATGGGAGTATGGCCAATTCAAAATCAAGGGCAACCGGCAGTACTTCTTTGTTTCATATTTCTTTTCCTTGCTGCATACGGAGCGGGAGCATGGAGCGTTGATAAGTGTCTACAGCAACGCCGTAGTAAAAGTGTCTCGGCTGATTCACCAACAGCATAGGCATGCAAGAATACGATAAAAAATTTCTACTCGAGGCGATTGAGAAGTCCAAACAGTCCGCACAAAAAAAGGGATTTCCCGCAGGAGCAGTGCTGGTAGAGGACGATGTGGTGATTGGCTCAGGCATCAGTGTGGGAAATGTCGTGCATGATCCAACGAGCCATGGTGAAATAGCTGCTATCCGTGAAGCCTGTTTGAAAGCAAAAACCAACGATCTCTCAGGCGCGGTGTTGTATACCTCACTTCAACCGTGTGCTATGTGTTTTGCAGCGGCAATGTGGGCCGGTGTAGGAAAGATAGTCTACGCTTGCGGAGCGGAAAGAGTCTCCAGTGAGTACTACGGCGGCACCTATAACATCTCCAATCTTAATGAAGAACTCACTGATCCACTCGAGCTTATCCATGGAGCTGAATTAGAAACAGATGCCTTGGATATTATAGAAGAGTGGGAAGCTTCAAGTGAATAGCCTGGTAAGAGTAGGCGGGGAAAATGGTTGACAGATACATCATTTTGTGATACGTTTCCGTTCAGAAAGAACTTCACATTATGAGATATAAAACACTTGTCGCAAGACATGCCACCCCGCTAAAAAAAGCGGGAGTTCTAAAAACGGTTTCCGACATCGCTGCGTTACTTGATAACCCGCTCTTTGGATATCCGAAGGGAAAAAAGGTTGAGCGGTGTGCTTTACAAAGTGCCGCGAATATACGCGAAACAATGTACCATGCGCTCTGTGTGCATATAACCGACGCGGGTGTCACCCTACCGCCTCTGGAACCGCAGTTCTACCTTTCAAAAATTAACGGTGAGATAAAGGAAGAGTATGTCAAGGAAGTAGAGCGGATCAAATCTCACGTCATCGGACAAATAGGTGATTCGGATGAAGCCTGTAAGGATCTAGTAGCTGTCCTTGAAATGTTTCCCGGCTGTTGTGGTTGGGACTCGATTAAGAAGAGTATGCTTGTGGCGAAACTCAACTCACTCCTCGTACCCGCGGGTTTCTTTCCCGTTCGTCCAGATTACAGCAAAATAGAAAAAGTATCGGCGCAAACGTTGAAACCACCGGTGCATGTTGTTAGGATAGCTATCTTTGACGATGAGATCGACTCGATCGCCAAGACGGCGCTCGCGATGGCAGGATGGGAGCGGGTGGAAATAGTTCCGCTTCACTATCGCCGTCTCTAAAATCCTCGAGGCGACAAAGCCAAGGAACGTATGGATAAAAGCGCGGAAGAAATTCTTGCCTTGAAACCAGATATCGTGCTTATGGATCAGGGTCTCATTGACTTCGACGGGTCTGACCTCGTCCGTTGTATTCGTACGATGAGTTCAAAACAGCCGTATTATGTCGCAAATACCGGTGGCTCGGACAGAGAGCTCCGTAACGAGGGTGCGTTCACGAATTGCGACAAAGGTAAAAACCTTGTGGGAGTCATGCAGGCAATTGAATGTTTAAAGGAAGGAAATGTATGATCAGTGAAAATCTGTCGGCACTCAGTATTCTCTGTCAGGGATACCTCATGGCCTTTGCAACGACGGGCAAACCAAGAAGCCAAAAGGTAAAAAAAGCACTTCAGAAAATGGGATGCACTGATATGTTGCTATCCAAGGTTACTTGTCCGAAGCCTGAAAAGATTGCTGAGACGCATTCTGTCGGATTCTGGCTTGAGCCATTTGAGTGCGAGATCCTCGAATTTGAACGAGCTCTGTGCAAGGAGCTTGGTATGCAAAGCTTGCCGCAGAACCATCCTCTCAAGCAACTGATTGTTTCGCTAGAAAAAGGGAGGGTTGAGGAAGCGGACGTTGTCGCAGAAGCTTACTTGTTTCTCGACAGAAAACTCACTTAAGAGTAGTTTGTTCTTAGTTACACCGCAGGCACATCCTGCGGTTTTTTTCTTTGACTTTTAATTGTTTTACGAGTAAAAAGAGGTTAGATCAAAGAAAGGACATCATGAAAAATAGAATTGTAGCAGCGCAGGCCTCTTACATTATTCCACGAAGCCCTGAAGGAAGAATTCTCGTCGGTCGACGGTGCAACACTGGGTACATGGATGGTGTGTGGCAGGTGTTTGCGGGGCATGTCGAGATTGGTGAAATGCCGATCGGTGCGATGGTTCGTGAGGCTTTTGAAGAGCTGGGAATCACAGTAAGTGATGAAACCCTTACGTTGCTTCATGTCTCTTGCAGACCTAGGCATGACGAAACAGGTAACCGAGTTGATTTTTATTTCGAAGCACGCGGGTGGGAAGGATATGTCATGAACAAAGAGCCCGCAAAATGCAGTGAAATGGCATGGGTCTACTCCAATCAACTGCCTGAGCCTTTTACTCCGCATGTACGGTACGCGTTGGATTGCATTAGTCGTGGAATATTCTACTCCGAACTCACACTTGAGTGGATGAAACAGCAGCCGCTCTATGGTTTGGAATAGCGAACTCAAATGTTACGATATATCGTAACATTTTTTATATTATTTAAGGGGTACTGAATTTCCCGCAACGAAACCGGTGGTCCAGCAGAGCTGAAGACTGTAGCCGCCGGAGGGTCTGTCGATATTTAGTACATCACCAACGAGATACAAATTGGGAACAATGCGAGAGCGCATGGTTTTGAAATCAATCTCGTCGAGCTTCACACCTCCGGAAGTTATGATAGCTTTTTCAACACCGAGAAGACCTTTGACATTAAGAGAAATATTTTTAAGGAGTGCGATTAGCGTCATACGCTCTTCGCGGGTAATGCTATTGCTCCATGTTTCGGGATCAATACCTGAAAGCTCGATGATCGCGGGACAAAGTGCGGGAGTAATTAAATTGCCTAAACTGTTTTTGAATTTCTTATTACTATGTTCCTTGAATAGGTCCTGAAGCTCCTGGTTAAGCATGCCGTGGTCGAGGGTAGGAAAAAGGTCGAGCGAGATTTTCACCTCTCCGTATTTCAAAAGCTCGCTCACCTCGCCGCTTAGGTTAAGGATGGTCGGACCGCTGACGCCAACGTGGGTAAAAAGGATCTTTCCAGCTACTGAGGACTGCTTCACGTCGTTTTGAAACAGAGAGATCTTAATGTTCTGGAGAGATACACCCGCCAGTCTTTTTACCCATTCGTCCCGTAGGGTAAGCGGCACAAGCGAAGCCTGGGGCTCGGCGACGGTGTGGCCAAGGGAGCGGAGCCGCTGGAAGCCCTCGCCGGTCGAGCCTGTTTCAGGGTGGGACTTGCCGCCGGTAGCAAGAATGAACGAACGCGCACGGATCTCTTTTTTGTTTTTTAGAATAACGGCCGTGATCTCCGCTCTCTCTTTTTTAAAGCCCGTCACCTCGGTTTTAGACAAGATCGTTACGTCGCCCTTTTTAATGTACTCAACCAACACCTTCCACACCGACTCTGCTTTGTTAGTTGCCGGGAAGACACGTTTTTCGGCTTCTTCTTTTGTCTCCATCAATCGGCCGTGAAAGAAATCTAATGTCTCTTTGACACTCCACTGCGAAAAGGCTGAAAAAAGATATTTATTGTTTTCTTTGAATTTATCTAAGAGCTTCCGCGTGTCGAGCTCTGCGTTCGTAACATTGCACCTACCACCTCCAGTGATAAGAAGTTTTTTACCAAGTATCGGATTTTTTTCAAGAAGAATTACTTTAGCACCTCGCTCTGCCGCTCGTCCGGCTGCCATCATGCCTGCTGGGCCCCCGCCAATCACAGCGACGTCCCAGAGAGTATCCTCAGGTTTCCTAATCTCTGTATGCATGGTGCTATCCTAACACAGCACGGCAATTTTACGATTTTGATATAATAAATATATGAAAAATATTTTTGCGTTGGCTGTGGCAGTGGTAGCAGTTTCTGGATTCCTAGTGTGGCGTAGTGGCAACCCTCGACCAGTGATGGACTCCCGTATTGAAACGCCTGCTGCAATTAACAATAATACACAGTCCTCGGCTACCAGTACTCCTGTAGATACAAAAAACCCACAGATAATTGCGAGTAATCTTGATACTCCATGGAACATTGTCTTTATGCCCAGTGGCGACATGATGGTGACGGAACGGCCGGGGACTCTTCGAGTGATCGGTAAAAAACCAGTCTCGATAAAAGTAGAGGGTGTGGTGGAGAAAGGCGAGGGTGGGCTTTTGGGTCTCGCGCTTGACCCAGACTTTTCTTCTAACAGCCTTTTGTATCTTTACTTCACTACAGTGAAAGGAAGCAATGTTATCAATCGGGTAGTGCGCTATGTATATAGCGAAACGTGGCTCGCGGATCCGGTCATTTTAATTGATGACATTCCGGGTGGTAGTAATCATAACGGTGGAAGATTAGCGTTTGGTCCGGACAAGCTTCTCTATATCACTACAGGAGAAGCCGGCAACGAAGATATCGCACAGGATATTAATTCTCTCGGGGGAAAAATTTTACGAATAAAAGATGACGGCTCGATTCCTTTCGATAATCCGTTTGTCGCTAAAGGAGGACGTGCGGCAAAAGTGTATTCATACGGACATCGAAATCCACAGGGGCTGGCATGGGATTCAAATGGAAATCTATGGGCGACCGAGCACGGTCGCTCGGGAGTGACCTCAGGTTTTGATGAAGTTAATCTTGTTGTGAAGGGGGCGAATTATGGTTGGCCCACTATTCAGGGTAGTGAAAGTAAAGAGGGAATGAGCACGCCAGCAGTGCACTCGGGGGCGACAACAACCTGGGCGCCATCGGGTATCGCCTATCTCGACGGTTCGCTGTATTTTGCCGGCTTTCGTGGTCAGGCTCTGTATAAAGTTTCCGTTAGTTCTGGGAAGCTTGGTGTGCCGAAAGAATATTTTAAAAATCAATACGGGCGGTTACGAGCTGTGAGCGCCGGACCTGATGGTCTGCTGTATATCTCCACCTCAAACCGTGACGGCCGTGGGAGCGTCAAAACCGGTGATGACAAGGTTATCGCAGTCGATCCTATGACACTACGATAGTTTCTACTTGGAGGTTCTTCTTCCAAGTAACTTGGAAGAAGAACCTCCAAGTGAGCAGTCACTACTACTTAGAGGCCTTGCCTCTAAGTGTGGACCATTGCATGAAATAGTGGGTGTGGTAGACTATCTGCAGACATGATCGACCATCATTAATAGGCAGTTTTCAAGGATGAATTCCCTGCTTCATTCTTGGATTACGCCAACTGCCAGCCCCACGTTTCCCGACAAAACGTGGGGCGTTTTAATGATCTCCACATATCTTGACAACTTTACACATTTTGTGTATTATTATGTAGTAAGTAGATTCTCATACAGATTGTAAGGACAGCGATTTAATCGTCTTTTATCAATCTCCAGAGACCATTAAAACCTTACAAATCCTAAAATTATGTATACACCAAAATTTCAACACAAACCCTTCTCCGGAAGGAGTCGTTTTCAGTCTCGAGGCCGCGCACCTGTGCGTGGCCGTGGCAACGCATCTCGAGGTGAACGTATCGATGTTTCCCGCTTTATAAAAAAGGCGGTTATCACCGAACAAGTCGAACATTTCGTTCCTGAGCATGCCTTCACTGATTTTGCTATTAACGAAAAATTAAAAGGCGCTATCAAGACTCGCGGGTATGTGACGCCAACACCGATCCAAGATCGAACTATTCCGCACATTCTGCGGGGTTCTGATGTGGTGGGTATTGCAAACACTGGTACGGGAAAAACCGGTGCCTTTCTCATTCCACTTATCAACAAAGTAATGGCTGCTCCTCGTGAGCAGGTGCTTATCATTGTGCCGACCCGAGAGCTTGCTATTCAGATTGACAGTGAACTCAAGGCGCTTACAACTGGGCTTAAAATCTTTTCCGTGTGCTGCGTGGGTGGCATGCCAATAGGCCGGCAGATTTCGCAATTGCGTTATCAATACAACTTTATTATCGGAACACCAGGTCGTCTTAAAGACCTTGTGGAACAGAAGAAGATTTTTCTTAACGAGTTTCGTACTATCGTCCTTGACGAAGCGGATCGAATGCTTGATATGGGGTTCGTCAACGACATGCGGTATGTTATGACGCGCATGCAGCCTAACCGCCATACGCTCTTTTTCTCAGCGACCTTGTCGCGGGAAATTGAGGCACTCATTGGAGAATTTCTCCGAGAGCCCGTTCGGATTTCAGTGAAGACACAGGACACTGCTAAAAACGTAGATCAAGACGTGGTGCGAGTTAGTGGCGGGTCTAAAGTAGAAGTACTGCACAAACTATTGTCACAAAACGACTTTACAAAAGTACTCATCTTTGGACGCACCAAGCATGGTGTTGAAAAGCTTTCTCGAATTCTTTCAGAAAAGGGAATCAAGGCAGAGTCTATCCATGGGAACAAGAACCATTCACGTCGACAGAAAGCACTTTCATTGTTTAAGGACAACCATGTGCAGGTGCTGGTTGCAACCGACGTCGCAGCACGAGGACTTGATATTGCTGACGTGAGTCATGTTATTAACTTCGATGTTCCCGCAACTTATGATGATTATGTGCATCGCATTGGTCGAACGGGACGAGGTAACAAAAAGGGCAAAGCCCTTACCTTCATCGAGTAAGTAGTACTAAGAAGTACCGTTACATATATGAAAGTAATAAAACAAGGAGCATACATAAAAAATCAGGCAGTGAGAACTTCAGTAAAGAAGTCCTCTTTCCCTGTATCTAACGGGCTCGCTCATGTACATAAGCATTCAAAGTCGCACACTGTTGGTAAGTGGGTTTTCAAACAAACTAAAGCTGAAATTTTGATCTGTACGTGTGGTAATAAATACATTAAGACTCGCCTGAATCAAAAGCTATGCGTCCGATGCATTAACGGACGGGTATAAAACAAAAAGCGCCTGATTTTTGGACAACAAAAATCAGGCGCTTTTTTGTTACAAACTAAGTTTAAGAGGTGATTCCTTGAGTACAGTTTTAACTCTATTAATGGGAATAGAGAAGCTGATACTGTTAGAGCCTACAGCGGTGGCGACATTGATGCCGATGACGTTGCCGTCGGTATCGATAAGCGGCCCACCTGAATTGCCCCGGTTGATCGCGGCGTCCGTCTGAATCACATCTTTTAATGTTACGAGGGAGCCGTCTCTGGCTTCTGCGTCGATGGTTCTGTTGAGGCCTGAGATAACCCCAACAGACGCGGAATTTTCAAATTTACCAAGAGCGTTGCCGATAGCAATGACGGACTGGCCGATGCGGATAGTGCTCGAGTTCCCGAGTTTGGCGATTTTGTATCCGCCGCCTTCGACGTTCAAGATGGCGATGTCGCTTTCTTCGTCCTGAAAAATGATATAGACGGGAATTTTGTCCCCATTATCAAGTAGGATTAGATAGGTCGCATTAGCGTCACTGATCACATGCCGGTTGGTGAGGAGATATCCGTCCTTGGTAACGAAAAAGCCTGTGCCTGCGCCCGACTCAACCTCGTCGCGTTTTTTGATGATAGAAACGACCGCGGGCGCCACGTTGTCGAGCGCGCTCGTTATCACTTCGTCCTGGGATTTTGGCTTCACTTGGGGCCGATCCTCAATTGCTTTGACACTTTTCGCCACTGCGGCGCTGTTTCCCGATAGATTGGCAACTTCTGCTTGGAGCTCTGCAATCTGTTTCCACAGTTCACTTCTTGTTAAGAGCTCTTCGGTTTCTTTCCGTATCAGTTCGTTTTTAAGTAACGCAATGTCGACACTGTTGTTTCGGAGTGTAAGCGCAATAAGGAAGGCCGCCGTTGCAACGAGGACGAAAAACAATGCAATAAGGCCCATGTTTAGGATTCTTTTCCTTGTCATAGGCCCATGATATCATAGGTATATGAAAATTTTTAAGAAGATTTTGTTTTTTCTTCTGCTGCCGATCTACGGTCCGCTCGCTATCTTTATGGGTATCACCTTTGAGTGGTGGGTCAAGCTAAAAGAATAAAAATAATGCTTAAAACATTTTTTCTATTCTTGGTGGTGTTGGCCAGCGCAGGTTTCTGGCTCTGGAACGAGCCGGATACTGCTGGCCGTTTTCGATCAGACATACAAGATGCAGGCGAGAAGGTTGCGGAAGCTATTGTAGCGAAAGTTAAGGGAGAAGTGCTGTTGAGTAGCCCTCTGGTCGCTGGCAAAGAAGTTACAGGTGATCCGCTTACGCATGATGGGGTTTTTTCGGAAACGAATATCGCTAGAATACATAATTCGCCGCTCACTAACTTTGGAGGAAATACTGCACTTGATCGTATCGCAGCGCTTCGACTGCAAGACATGTTTGATAAGCAATACTTCGAACATTTTAATCCTCAAGGAGAAGGAGCCGCAGATGTTGCTAAGGTTGTCGGCTATGGGTATGTCTCAATTGGTGAAAATATCGCACTTGGTAATTTCGGTAGCGACAAGGCCGTTGTTGAGGCATGGATGAATAGCCCTGGGCACCGCGCCAATATTTTAAATACTAAATTTACTGAGCTTGGTGTGGCGGTGAAGCAAGGAATGTATAAGGGAAGGTCAGCATGGATCGGTGTGCAGATTTTTGGAAAGCCACTAAACGCCTGCCCCGCTATTAATGAGTCGCTCAAAGACACTATTACGATGTATCAAAATGTTCTTCTTGTGGTGCGTGAGCAAGCCGATGTGCTTGCTGCCGAACTCAAAGCAACAGAACCACACTCCAGGGAAGAACGAGAAGCGTACAATCGTAAAGTGGATCAATATAACACAGTAGCGAGTGAGATTAATAAAACTGTTACTAGTCTGAAAACGCTTGTTGCTGAATATAACGCACAAGTGCAAGCTTTTAACGCGTGTGTGAAGGGGTAATTGTTCATTACCTGATCTCGTAGATTACGTCTTTCCGCTCCACAACCACTTTCCATTTGTTGAGCTTGGCGTATTTGTACAATTTCTGATTTGGGTTGAAGCAGATTGCTTTTTCAACAAGTTCAAGCATGGGGATGTCACCTTCGGTATCACCCACAGCCACTGAGCCTCTGAGTGTTAGGTTATTTTTCTCAAGAGCGCGGCGTACGATATTAGCTTTGTTGGCAATGAGGTGGAGGTCGATGACCTCACCGGTAAACTTGTCTTGTGCTCCGAGTTCGTAGACTCTGCCGTATACTTTGTTAAAACCGAGACTCCGGCAAAACACATCAAGTGCACCTTTGGGTGATTGGGAAATAGCGAGCAGAAAGTAACCTTTCTTTTTTAGCTCTTTGATTAAATTCCTGGTGTAACGGTAGACCTTACCCTTGTTTCTCTCTACCACTGTCTCGGACACACGCATAAAATCGGCGTAGGGAATGCCTCTCAAATATTTCATAAATACCTTCACAATCGCTTCAATATATTTTTCGTAACTATCTTCACGGTTAAGCCAATTCTTGTACTCTTTCTCATATTCCTTTCTGGATGCAGTGGGAAATACATTCTGATTAATGAGCTCTTCGACGATTTCGATCAAAAGACTCGAACGGAAAATAGTGCCGTCGATATCGAAAATGGCTACTTTTCTTTTTGTGTTCATTATTCCCATCATACACTGATATTTTTATGAGTGCATCTGACGAGAAGCTAGTGGCGATAGTTGAACATCACCATAAAAAAGTCCGCTACAAGCGGATTTTTGGGTTAAAAGAAAGACCGCACCGGAAAGGAAGAGTGGTGCGGTCGAAAGAGAATAGAAAGAGATGAAAGAACAATGGATGGAAAATGGAAAAGAAAGGAAGAGGGGGTGAAGGAAAGTGTGTTTGTGGATAAACGTCATTGTGAAGAGGACGTTGGGAAACTGAAAGCACTTTCTAAACCTGGACTCTGTTTTCTTTTCAATGATCTCTCCGATCCACCATTAATATAGCAAAAAATACGCTCAAAGTCAAGCATGTTCAATCGTTGAGCGAGGAAACAATCTGAAAAGAACCCCCGCAGCAGGGCCGGCAAGGTCTGTCAACGACCCGAGTCGGCGAGGGCTCTTGACAGCGGCCTAAGCGAGGACAAGTAAATTTTTTCGCTGGAAAAATTTACGGGTTCTTTGAGGATTGGTTTCCGAGCTGTACAATATACCCATGGATCATTCATACGGCATTGTCCCGATATACAAGGACGGAGAGCGGTACAAATTTCTTTTAGTAAAGTCACGGGCTGGCCACTGGAATTTCCCCAAAGGCCACGCTGAAGCTGGCGAGAGTGATGTAAAGGCGGCGGCACGAGAGCTTCAGGAAGAAACAGGAATTAAGAACCTCGAATTGCACGAGGATATATTTTTTATTCAGGCCTACATACGTGTTGATGGACCAGAAACAATTTCAAAAACTGTAAAATTTTATCTTGGGAAAGTGACTGATCCGACTACCCATATTAATGATGGTGATGAGATTGTCGATTGCAGGTGGGAACATTTTGACGAAGCACTTGCACTCCTCACGCACGAAGAAAGCAGAAAAATGCTCTTGGAGGTTAAACGTTATTTAGGTACGGTGGAAATTTGATTTTCTTGCATACTTCCTTTCATATTTAACACTTAGTACGTTATACTTGTCCTCATGTCATACGTAGTGCTGGTGATAATATTTCTGATCCTCATGGTCCCGGGCGTGCTCATCGCTCTCATTCCCGCTGTTCCTGCTCTTTTTTACATGCTGGTACTCGCAGTTGTTTTTGCACTAGTTGATGGATTTCTCCATCTTACCGGAGCGAACCTCGCCATCCTGGGCGTGATCTACCTCCTCTCCGTGTTCGTCGACCTTTTCTCTGGTGTCATCGGTGCGAAATATGGCGGAGCGAATGCGAGGGCGCTGTGTGCGGGACTGATTGGCTTGATTGTTGGCTTCTTTGTAGTACCTCCTTTTGGAGGCCTCATTGGTCTTTTTGTTGGGGTGCTTATTTCAGAGCTTATTCAGAAAAGAAAGGATGTGATGGCTTTCCGCGCAGCGTTCGGAAGCCTTGCGGGTGCTGTGACAGGGATCCTCATCAACACTTTTCTCGCCCTCGTTTTTCTCGCTCTCTTTATTGTGTTTATTATCTCGTAGGAGATCAAAGGAACAACAATTGCGCAACTATTGACTTTAAACTATAATTGTGCTATCCTGGTATATAGAATCGCCCTTTGACGATTTTGCTTCGGGATGAAGCTACAACAATAAATTCAAGCGGGATGCTTGAGTAACACATAAAACATAGAAGAAAGGACGGTATACATGACCTCATCACAACTCAACGCTTTTTATAGAGAGTTCCATTGGTTGGAGAAACTAGTAAAGTCAATATTCGTCGGCTGTGGAGAGATTAAAGTTCTTCGGGCAGACTTGGGACTTTTACAGCGACCACTAAAAAAGCCAACAGAACCCCTTGTAGGCTCCGTGGATCGACTCCTTTTGGGTCGGCATGGAGAGCTTATTGCGAAGGTGGGTCTGGAAGTGAGGAGAACTGAGCGTTTTTTTGGTCTTCTAGATCCGTTAATTACTCACCATTCTGTTCATAATGAGGATACGGTAGAAAAGACTCTCAGACGGTTGCAACCATGGAAGGGTGATTCACTGTCGTATTTTGTGTTTGAGTACGGTGGTGTGAATGCCGACATTATCATTCACAAAGCTCCAAAAGATCATAGTATTGAAGATTTGCTCGCAAAACACGACGGAGAAGAACACCGAAAGTTACAAGAGTCAATTAAACAGTTGGGTTAAAGGGTCCCCCACGAACATCAGGTTCGTGGGGATTTTTCTTTGTCATGCCGTAGTGTATGGCGAAGGTGGATGGAGATTTTTCATAAAATAGGTACAATGAGTCATCATGAGTGAAGAGTGTGAAGTCATCCAACATGTCCAACATCCGGTGTTGGACAAAAGGAGGTGTGGTGTAATATATGAATCACGAAATTATTTTATTTTATAAATACACCCGCATTGAAGATCCCGAGGTGCTAAAAAATACGCAACGGGAACTGTGTGAAAAGCTCGGCCTCAAAGGCCGAGTGATCATAGCCCGTGAAGGTATTAATGCAACAATTGGAGGCCTTGCCTCTCAGTTGGATGAGTATGTTCTTTCACTCAAGACTGATCCACGTTTTTCTGATGTGGAGGTCAAGAGAAGCAAAGGGGCACCTGATGCGTTCCCGCGTCTGCAGGTTAAAGTCCGTCCAGAAATTGTGACTGCAAAGTTGGGTGAGGACGATGTCGATCCCGCAAAGCAGACTGGTATGCGTTTACAGCCTGAATCACTCCATGAATGGATACGTGAAGGGAAGCGATTCAAAATCATTGATATGCGCAATGAGTATGAATTCAAATCAGGACATTTCAAAGACTCAGTTTTCTCCGGCATGAAGCATTTCCGTGATCTATCAAAAGCAGTTTCAAACCTAACTCACTTGAAAGATGAAACGGTGGTGACGGTCTGCACGGGCGGGGTGCGATGCGAAAAAGCGTCGGGATATCTTTTGAAAAAAGGATTCAAGGATGTGTATCAGCTCGATGGCGGCATCGTCACCTACATGGAGAAATTTAAAAACAATGATTTTCTTGGTAAACTTTATGTATTCGACAGCCGTCTCACCATGGCCTATCTGCCAGACGAAAAAAGAGTGATGGTGGGCAAGTGCGATAAGTGCACAACATCCTCTGAAAACTACATAAACTGTTACTATCCTACCTGCCACGCACATTTTATTTGCTGCGAGTCGTGCATTATACAGAATGACGTCTACTGTGGTTTGAAATGCCGAATACTGCACTGGTGTGAGAATTTTTCAAAACTCAATATATTTTCAAAATTATAGTTTGTATCACCCTACACAAGTTTTACGCTATAGCGTAAAACTTGTGTAGGGTCTAATTGCAAAGAGGCTAGAGAAAGAGTATGCAAGGACATCTAAGAATGCTATGATGACCAACGGAACCAAGAACTCATGAAAACAAAGATAACCTCACGGGGTACAAACCCCTTTTCAACAGAAACGAAAACATTCATCCGCAACTTACCAACACTTCTTAAAACGAATTCGGGCGAGTATGTGGTTATACAAGGCAGACAAATCCTCTTGATAGCAAAAAATGAGAGAGAAGCTATCAAAAAGGGTCAAGAAAAAGGGAAACGTGGTTTTATTCTTATTCAAAGAATAGAACGAATCGCAGAAACTTTGGAGAAAAATCGGCAATTTCTTGAGGACCACGAGGCCGTTAAACCCAATCTAACACCTAAAGAGTGGGAGCGTCTGAAGACAAACCAAAGAACAGGGTTTGCTCGAAGATATCGAGTCGATCCAGGTCAAATCTAACCCAAATAACATATTTGGGCATGCCGCGCCCCGCGCGGCCTTTTCTTTTTTTATCTATATACTATGAGATGTCAACCTGCCACGTTGACATGGTGGTTATGGGTCAAGCCTATAATTTATTGGTGCCCGTGACGAGTCTTTCGCATCGGTGCATCTTTAATGATTCGGATTATTTCATCCTCGTCGTCGGTGATCGTGTAGATGCTCATATCGAGTCGATCGATTGATTTATGCATATCGCACATCTGTTCTTCGATAAATTGTTGAAGCGGCTGCCAGTAGTCGACACCGTAGAGAATGAGGGGAACAGGTCGAATTTTGTGCGTTTGAATGAGAGTGGCCAGTTCAAAAAATTCATCGAGTGTGCCGAATCCTCCAGGGAAGAAAATGTAAGACTCCGCTGCAAAAGAAAGCATAACTTTACGGACGAAGAAATGTGAAAATTCAGCGGATTCTTTCACATAGGGATTAACAGCCTGCACTTTTGCGAGTTTAATGGCGATGCCATAGGATTCACCCCCTGCTTCGAGTGCGCCTCGGTTGCCCGCTTCCATAATGCCGGGGCCCCCGCCGGTGACGATGGCATTACCAAGCTCTTTAACAATTCGTCCCGCTAGGTGACGCGCCTGCTTATAGTGAATGTTGTTCTCATCAAAACGCGCTGAGCCGAAAAAACTGACCGATTTTTTATACTTTTTTATGAACGTGAAGCCGCGAGTGAATTCATCTTCGATGCTTTTAAGTCGATGTTCCATACCACTCGACAATTCACTAAGGGTTGTTGGTTCAATAGGTAGATCTTTCGGAGGGACGTTCAATACTTCTTTGCTCATGCTTAGGATTGGTGAAATATAATAATGGATTATATCATACCTGTTAATAAAGTATCATTGCGATTTAGCGTTCTGGGGTTACAATTAGGAACATTAGTTCTAATTAGCAACACGTCCAATGTCTACAACAAATAAGGGAATTGCAATCGCCGTTGCGATTGTGGTGGTCTTCGGAGCTTTTCAAATAATTAACATCAACATGTTTTCACAGGCTAAACCGGAGGCAGCGGTAAACACCGCGACTCCAAAAACGGCAGTAAACGGTACTATGGTAAGTGTGCACTACACCGGTCGGTTGCAGGACGGAACAGTTTTCGATAGCTCAATTGAGCGTGGGCAGCCTATCCAGTTCATGCTTGGCGCAGGACAGGTTATCAAGGGCTGGGACGAAGGGATTTACGGTATGAAAGTAGGAGAGAAAAAGACACTGACGATTCCACCTGAAAAGGCTTATGGTGCGGCAGGCTATCCTCCGGTGATCCCAGCGAACGCTACTCTCATTTTCGATGTGGAGTTGGTGGATGTGACTAATCAATAGAGGGCGCTCACGGTACTGTTCGCTTTTATGGAAGAGAGAAAATAAAACAAAATCCGCAATGGCGGTTTTTTGTTTGACTTTGAAATAAGCTTAGATTACAGTACCGGCAGAGTTTGAAAACTTTGAAAACGCAGAACATAACAACAAAAAGAAAGGTTAGATATGCAGCCCGAAAGTGGAATGACGTATGCAAGTACTGGCGTCAATTATGATGCCATGGACCCATTCAAACGGATGGCGCAGCTTGCTGCGCGAGAAACTGCCGGCAACATCACTCGCCTCAACAACGGCGAGTTCCGAGAATTCGAACCATCGAGAGGTGAGAGTGCCTACTTGATCGAAGGAACAAAAAGCTACTTCGCCCATGTAGAGGAAGGACTTGGTACAAAGAATTTAGTTGCCGATGCTGTGCGTGAACTTCAACGCGCATCATATACGATACTTCAACTTAAGGGTAAGTCATACTACGACCAGATCGCACAAGATACAGTTGCAATGATCGTGAATGATTTGGTTACGCTTGGGGCACTTCCATTATCCGTCGCCATGCATCTCGCGGTAGGAAATTCGGATTGGTTTGATGACAATGATCGCTGTCTGGATTTGGTAGTTGGCTGGAGAAACGCCTGCAACTTGGCACGCTGCACCTGGGGTGGAGGCGAAACACCGACTCTCAAAGGTATCATAGTTCCTGGTACAGTCGTGCTCTCCGGTTCAGCAATCGGCATTATCAAGCCGAAGGAGCGGCCTGATCGCCGGTCAAATTCAGCACGGCGATGCAATCGTCATCATCGAGAGTTCCGGCATTCACGCCAATGGACTCACACTAGCGCGAAAAATAGCTGACAAGTTGCCGGAAGGTTATCTCACGAAACTCTCCGACGGCCGGCTCTACGGCGAAACACTTCTCGATCCAACACACATCTACGTCGGTCTAGTCGAGGATTGTCTTAATGTTGGGGTGGACATTCATTACGCAGTGAACATCACCGGCCATGGTTGGCGCAAGCTTATGCGAGCAACACAATCGTTCACCTACGTGATCGAAATGCTTCCGACACAACTTCCCATTTTCGACTTCCTGCAAGAGCATGGACCTGTTGATGATAGAGAAGCCTACGGCAACCTCAATATGGGCGCAGGGTTCGCGCTCTACGTTCTTGATACACATGCCGATGCAGTGATTCATGTCGCCAAACAGTTGGGGCTACGAGCTTTTCGTGCCGGATATGTCGAAAGTGGCGACAAGAAAGTCGTGATCAAGCCGAAGAGTCTCGAGTATGCCAGCGAGACACTGGCAGTTCGATAATTGTTCTAGAAAGTTTTTCTTTAGATCGAAATAGTTTAGTTGGGAGTATGGGTCCGTTCATTCATTGATCGGACCCTTTTTAATTCCGCATCCTTCTGCTACTCTGTAGAAATGTCGTTTAATTTCACTATTCAAAAGAAACTCAAGGGTCATATGGGCCGGGCTGGACTTATTGAAACTGCGCATGGCAATATCGAAACGCCCGCCTTTGTGACGGTTGGTACTAAAGCCACGGTTAAGTCCCTCACTCCTGAACAGTTGCTGTCTCTGGGTGCGCAAGTGGTTCTTGCCAACACCTACCATCTTTATTTACAGCCGGGAGACGAGAGAGTGAAGAAGGGGGGTGGTCTTGGTGCATTTATGAACTGGAAAGGTCCTACTATGACGGACTCCGGCGGTTTTCAAGTGTTTTCTCTGGGGGTAGCGTACGGCAATGGACTTTCAAAGGTGATCAAGAAAAATAAGGAATTACTTTTGCCTGAAGCGGGAAGTGACACGGATGAGAGTGAGAAGAAACCTCGTCTGGTTGCCATCGATTCTGATGGTGTGATGTTCCGATCGCATTTAAACGGCGACGCTCATTACTTTACTCCCGAAAAATCAATCGAAATTCAGCATAACCTTGGTGCCGATATTATTTTCGCTTTTGATGAATGCACTTCTCCCATCGAGTCCGATCATTACCAAAGTGAAGCGCTTGACCGAACACATCGTTGGGCGGCACGAAGCCTAACGAGGCACGAGAGTTACAAGGTTCGACCTTGGATCGGGAAAAAGGTCGAACCTTTACACCGGCACTTTTTGGGATAGTTCAAGGAGGACGATCAGAAAGATTACGGAAGGAAAGTGCAGAGTATATTAAAAGCTTAGACTTTGATGGTTTCGGTATCGGTGGCTCCTTTGAAAAAGAAGATATGGGTACGGCGGTTACGTGGGTGAATAGTATCTTGCCCGAAGAGAAACCTCGTCACCTTCTCGGCATCGGTGACCCATTGGACCTTTTTGATGCGGTGGAAAATGGTTGCGATCTTTTTGACTGCGTGGCCCCGACGCGCATCGGCCGCCATGGCACGCTCTACACTAACGATGGGCTCACACATATCATGAACGAGCGATATGCGGATGACTTCGGACCGGTCACCAACGATTGTGCATGCTACACCTGCACCAACTACACTGCTGCGTATCTCTCATTTCTTTTTAAAGCCAAAGAGATGCTTGGCGCGACACTCGCCTCTATTCATAATCTGTATTTCATTATCAATCTGGTTAAACAAATGCGTCAGGCTATTCTCGACGATACGTTTGAAACGTTTAAGGAGGATTTTCTTCGTAGGTATAAAAAGTATTAACCTTACAGGTTCGGTACACTCTTCGCATTCTTCCGAAAGAACGCTCAGAGTCTTGAGAAGCTGCCCCGCAGCTTCTCACCTTTTGATTCGACATCGACTCGAACGTCGTGTACATCAGAATGTCCGCACGTTCCTTACAGGAACTGTACACCTTTTGGATAATTCAGAAATTATCTCAAAAGGTCTTGCGGGTGCTTCCTGTAGTCGCATCCTCACTCGCTCGTCGAAATAAGAAATAGTGTGGTTGTGTAGAATAATATGTTCATGATACGATGTCGCATGGAAAGAATTTTACACCAATAATCATATGCCAGCATCGCATCTTGTCCCAGCAACAACACTGACAGACGGGTTGGAGTATTTTGAATTCACCTATTCATACGCCTACAAGGAGAGGAGTATTTCTTCTGGTTATGCCGAGGATATTCCTGGCAAGGAAGGGTATGTATGGGAGGAATCAAAGTTTGTTCCTGTCTTATGCGAAGCTCCCCGTACATGGTTACCCAAGAAGTAACCCAAGAGGTGGTTGGAACATAGCCGAACGAATTTTGTTCGGCTTTTTATATGTGGAAAAGGTTATTTGACAGTAGAGCATTAATTGGTATACAATCATATTTAATGAACTCATTTATTTGCCCGGTTATTAAGAATTCCATCCGAAAGTCACTGCAGAACGTGGCCTATTTTACATGGATGCATCTTAAGAGCTACAACCGGGGAGGTATGAGTAACACTCAATAGAAATATACACACACGTATATTGTTACATAAAAACCTCCCACATCATGGGAGGTTTTTATGTAACTCGGGAATTGATATAAGTTTAAGAAATTTATATTAGCACCTGAGTTGGAACTTGGGAGGGCTATATAGTTCTTTGTCGTTACACATAGACAGAGATAGAAGAAAACTGCAGTAAAAAGAAAGTCGAGGAAGTCGTGATCACTATCAATAGAAACGGTATTAAGTTGTTCAATGCGCCACGGTTGTTTTTCACTTTGAAAGGGCAGTCTCACAGTGAGGCGGTTCTTGAAAGCCTGAAAAAAGTGGAACATCGTGAGTTCGAGTGCTGTGTCTTCGAGTCCGCAGAACAGGTTCGTGAATGTTTGAATGGAGGTATCTCTCCTAATTCCGCAGTCGTCTTATTTGACTATGGCATGGGCTCTAAATGCTTCACGTATATGACTCCCAGCAGACCGGATGACGTGGCCAGTATTCCGAAATGGTCATGCGGCGCTCAGTGGGCAGTTAAAATCGGTACACCGCAACGGTTCGACACCTGCGCGAGGCAGTTATCCGCAGACTTCGGCAAACTTTTTACCGCCCGACTGAAAAGTGGATGGTATCCCTGGGGTCAACCACGAAAAAAAGAAAAGCCTCCCGTCGATGCGGACCTCGGCAAAGGAATTGATGCAGTCATCAAGCGACTGAACAGTGGGCCTGACCTCGCTGCTTCGATGGCAGCAAACGGTCACGCCTTGGAATTACCTCCCGGCTCGAAGATAAGCTGGATCAGAGTTCCGAGCGAGCCGGTGCAATGCGACCTACCTCAATTGCGCGCGCTATTATCCGCGTTCAAAGAATTCGAACAGGTGTGCGATACGCTCGTCCGTGCGGACAGCGCGGTGCAGAGACTGGTCATGGCTGGTGTTGACGTTGATCCGTCAGTGTCGGACATGTATCTGTTTCCTTCAGTGAACGCCTTCTCGCTTCGTCGCCCCGATTTTCACGTCACTGAAAGTGGTGTGTTCGCTTCGGAGAACGACGAAATGCCCGGCGGCTTCGCCGAGCTGGTGCACATTGACGAAGCGTACGGCATCAACCAACAAAATTGGAAAGATTGCTTCGATTGGCTTTTCGAAAAGGGTCCGGTACTCTTTCTCATCTCCCATGAGTGGAGCAAGTGCTACATCACTGAGTTCAAATGGCTCGTCGATTATCTGAATCAAAAGGGCTATCATGCCGTCATGCGTACTACTGACCATATGGAAGACATCTCGATTACCGATGATGGTGTGTGGTTCGGTAAGAACAAGGTCGGCACTATTTGGCGCCAATTCCCGATATTCGAAACCCGTGACAAGCTCGCGGCAATGGTTAGAGCTGCACATTGCGGGTCTGTGCGGATGGTTCCCGAATTCGCTCATTACGGCAACAAGGTGTGGTTCTCAGTTTTTCGTAGCCATCACCTTTACTACCGCGAACGGCTCCTACCCGAATCATTCGCGTTACTCGATGAAGTGCTTCCAGAATCACATGTAGTGATTTCCGAACGTTCGTTTCCATGCCGTATCGAAACTGTCACGATCTGCTCACTTAGTGAACTGAAAAATCTCGGCGCATCGATTCGTGATGACCTGGTGCTTAAAATCTGCGGAGCGAACACTATGGCCGCCCGCTCATACGGCGTCCTTGTGGGACATGGTCTTAGTCAGGAGACGTGGACTCAATGGATCAATGAGCGGATTAGAGAGAAACAGCCATTCATCATTCAAAAACGATTGGCCACCAGCATAGCGTCCATTCCAGTGATGAACACCAAACGGGAATGCGGGGAAATGTTCGATTGTCGAGTACTGCTTCGTCCATGGGCATACAATGGTAATAGTATCGCCTCTGTATCAGGTTGCGCTGTGCCATCGAACACCCTTCGGGTCCATGGCCGAGTGGATATGGCTATCGTGCCGGTGTCTCTGTCTTAAATACTATGGTTGGGTTTCGCCAAAGCGAGCCCTCCATTTTTTATTTCGACGAGCGAAGATTTCGCGGACGCAATCTGATGCGGACATGAAATCCGAGTCGATGTCGAATCAAAATGTGTTCACCTCGTGGTGAATACTTTTTATACTTTTAATCATTAACAATTTTTACAATGAAAAAAGTCGGCAATAGCAAAAAAGGAATACGTGAATACGGTTGTACACCGGGACTTTTGCCTGCTGGTAAAAGTAATTCTATAAGCGACGTCTCAGGGGTAACTGTAGGTCATGTGACAAAAATACAGGGCGGTACTATTCGTACCGGTCTCACACTCGTAGATCCTGGAGTGCCTAATTTGTTTCGTAATAAAGTCCCCGCGGCGATTGCCGTAGGAAATGGGTTCGGTAAACTCACTGGTCTTTCACAGGTAGAGGAGCTCGGCACTATTGAAACTCCTATTGTTCTCACCAATACACTTGCGGTTGGGAAAGTAATGCGGGGTGTGGTGGATCTCGTTATAAAAAATACTCCTGATCTTAAAGATTTTGAGACTATTAATGCAGTTGTAGGAGAAACTAACGACGGCATACTGAATGATATACAAGCCGATATTCTCGACGGGAAGGATGTTGCGGATGCATATAACAACAGGACAAAAAAAGTAGGGATGGGGAATGTTGGCGCTGGAACGGGAACTCGAGCTTTCTCATGGAAAGGTGGCATCGGTACTTCATCACGAGTCATTACGATACATAAGAAAAAATATGTTGTCGGTGCACTTGTGCAAACCAATTTCGGAGGTTCTCTCACGATTATGGGTGTACCAGTCGGAGAGATTCTCGGAAAAAATGACTATCAATTTCTTAAGAAAACTCTCGATGGATCGTGCATGATTGTACTTGCAACTGACGCTCCCCTTGATGCGCGGCAGTTAAAAAGAGTCGCTAAAAGAGGATTATTAGGAATGGTGAGAACCGGTTCGATTATGGCGCACGGAAGCGGTGACTACTCGATCGCATTCAGTACTGATGTTGGTGCGATAGAAAGAGTTAAAGAAAGCGATTTGACCCCTTTCTTTCTTGCTGCAGTGGAAGCAGTTGAAGAAAGTATATACAACGCACTATTCACTGCTGAAACGTTGAGCGGTAAAGGTGGCGCTGTACTTGAAGCGCTACCCAGCGATGAGATTGTGGCATTACTAAGAAAATATGAAAAATAGACAATTAAAAACAATCGGTGTAATTGGAGGTATGGGGCCGCGTGCCACTGTCCGCTTCGAACAGTGCATCATCGAAAACAGCAATGCGTCTTCAGATAAAGATTTCCCCTCGATCATTACCTACAATAATTCTCAAATTGAAGACAGGACTCTGTCATTGCAGGAAAATGGAGGGAAAAAATATGTTCAAGATGTAATTAGTACCGGAAAAGCACTCATTGGTATGGGCGCCGATTTTCTAGTTATGCCCTGCAATACGGCGCATGCTCGGTACGATGAAATCCAGCATGCGCTTTCGCGCCCACTCATCAATATGGTTGAGCGAGTTCTTAGAGTTGTCGAAAAAAAGCAAGGCAAGGTCGCTATCTTGGGTACGACAGGCATACTCAAAGAGCGAGTGTATGAACGTGGCTGTATTGTACGAAAAATTCCTTACCATATTCATCGTGAACAAGATCAGCGAATGATCATGGAGGCAATCTATCTCATTAAACGTGGAGAATTTTCTGGTGCAGTAAAGAGTATACAACCAGTTATTCGTTGGCTTGAGAAAAATGGAATAAAAAGAGCGATTCTTGCCTGTACCGAGTTACCACTCATCAAAGATATGATCAAGACAGATGTGGAATTGATCGATTCAGTGGATATTCTGGCAAAAGCGACGGTGCAATATAGTTGCGGTAAATAGTCATGTGACACTATCCACATTGCGGAAGATTTTTCGCATGATATAGTGAAGGAACAACAAAATATTATCAAGAGTGCAGGGAGGGAACTAGCCCCATGATCTGCCAGCAACCCTACGAACGTAGAAGGTGCTCCTAGACCCGAAAGGGAAAGATAAGCACTCGAACTAACTCTTTCTCTCTCGAGGAAGAGTTTTGTTTTTAATAGTTAGTATTAAAAAACAATGCAAATAGGGAACGATAATGCGGTATATGTCGGGAATGAAAAGGAGGTGATTGAGGAATTATTATTGAGTGCCCGAAGAGTTAAACTTGCAGACCGACAGTTGTGCGACGTCGAGCTCCTGCTTGTTGGTGGTTTTCACCCGCTTACAGGATTTCTTGGTAAAGAAGATTATGAGTCGGTAATCTCCTCCTCTCGTCTTAAAAGTGGCCAGCTGTGGCCCGTTCCGATCGTGCTCGATACCCCTCTCAGCGATATAAAAATTGGTGAAAAAATTATCCTTACTGATACCTACGGCACACCGGTCGCCATTCTCGATGTTTCGTCCGTGTATAAGCCGGACAAACGCAAAGAAGCGCTTGCGGTATACGGAACCGACGACAGAACACACCCTGGTGTCGAATATCTTTTTGAGAAAACTGCGGACACCTATGTTGGTGGACAAGTGGGGGCAGTATCCGCATCGCCGCCACGCGACTTTCAAACATTGCGTCATACACCTCAGGAACTTCGGGAAATTTTCCGTAAAAAAGGGTGGAACAAGGTGGTGGCCTTCCAAACACGCAACCCTATCCATCGGGCGCACTACGAGCTGATTGTTCGTTCTGCAAAAGAACATAACGCGGCCATTCTTGTTCATCCCGCTGTTGGACTCACCAAGGATGGCGACATTGACTACAGGACGCGGGTGAAAAGCTACGAAAAACTTCTGCCTCGTCTACCGGACAATTCGATCATCAGTCTTTTGCCTATCGCTATGAGAATGGCCGGTCCACGAGAAGCACTATGGCATGCGCTCATACGGAAAAATTATGGAGCTACTCACTTTATCATCGGCCGAGATCATGCCGGGCCGGGGAAAGATAAAGGCGGCAAACCATTCTATGGTCCCTATGAGGCGCAAGAGTTCGTGGATGCGTATTCTTCGGAACTCGGTATCACGATCGTAAAAGCTAAGGAGCTGGTGTACCTCGAAGATACCGATACGTATGTTGCCGCGGACGTCGTACCAAAAGGTGCGGCCGTTAAGAATATCTCTGGGACAGAATTTAGGAAATTGCTCCGAGGTGGAGTCGACATTCCTTCGTGGTTTTCTTTTCCGGAAGTTATCGAGGAACTACGAAAAGGAGAACGAAAAGATCTTGGTGGCTTTGCAATATTCCTGACAGGCCTTTCGGGTGCTGGAAAGTCGACGATCGCTGCCGCTCTCGAAACAACTCTTGCTGATATTCAACAAAAGAATATCACCATGCTTGATGGGGATGTTGTCCGTGAGCACCTCTCAAAAGGTCTTGGATTCTCCCGTGAAGATAGGAATGCAAACGTGCGTCGCATTGGCTTCGTAGCGGGGGAAGTGGTTAAACACGGCGGTATTGCCATCTGCTCGGCCATTGCTCCATACCGAGAGTCACGAGATGCCAACAGGAAGCTGATCGAGCGATATGGAAAATATGTAGAGATCTTCGTTAGTACACCTCTTGAGGTCTGCAAGGACCGCGACGTAAAAGGACTCTATAGAAAAGCGATTAAGGAGAATGCGAGGGGATTTACGGGACTTAGTGACCCATACGAAGTGCCAGAGAACCCCGAGTTGTCAGTTGATACATCAGTGAATTCACTCGAACAAGCCGTTGAAATAATTATTAACTTCCTGCGCCAGAATAACTTCCTCACCTCATAAAAAACATGAAAATTAAAAAAATCTCTACGCTCTTGGTACATGCCGGTGAAAAGCCTGATCCACAAACAGGCGCGGTGGCGCCCGTGTTGGTTAGGACTAAGACATACAAACAAAACGAGTTTGGGGTGGAAGGAGAATACCAATATTCACGAGGGAAGAATCCTACCAGGAACGCTCTAGAGGAGAAGCTTGCTGCCTTGGAGGGCGGTGGGTACGCAACAGTGTTCGGCTCTGGGGTGGCTGCGGAAGCGATGTTTTTCCTTACCTTAAACCCCGGCGACCATTGTCTTCTCTGTCACGAGGTATATGGCGGTACATTTCGGCTTCTTGAAAAACTGCTTTCTCGGTTCGGTATTACGTATGATTTTTTGAATTTTGATGACGAAAAGGAAATAAGAAAAAAGATCCGGAAAGAAACTAAATATTTTTTTGTGGAGACACCGACCAATCCGTCGCTTCATATCGTGGATCTCAAAAAAGTGCATAAAATTTCAAAAGAAACAGGTATTCCCTATGTCGCCGACATGACCTTTTCTCCACCTTGCACTACACGAGGGTTCGAGTGGGGAGCAGAGACCGTGATCCATAGCGTGAGTAAGTACATAGCCGGACACAACGACGTCATCGGCGGAGCGGTTATTACGAAAAATAAAGAGCTGCATGAAAAGCTTGTGTTCATGCAGAAGACCGTGGGCGCCATCTTGTCACCCGATGAGTGCTACAGGGTTCTGCAAGGGGTAAAAACGCTCGAACTTCGCTTTACCCGAGTAAGTGAAAGTGCTCTTTATGCAGCAAAGTATCTACAAGCTCATCCCAGGATCAAACGGGTTCTGTACCCGGGACTTTCTCTTCATCCGGGTCATAAAGTAGCGTCACAACAAATGACGGGAGGATACGGTGGCGTACTTTCTTTTGAAACAAAGAACCAGGATTTTACCAGCCTCAAAAAATTCGTTGACTCTCTTCAAGGGAGTGGAGTAATTGTCTATGGGGAAAGCTTGGCATCCCCCGAAACTATTATTGCCTACCCTCCGATCATGAGCCATAAAAGCCTACCCAAAGATGTGCGGCTCTCTCTGGGTATCAGCGACGGTTTCTTCAGATTTTCACTCGGCTTTGAGGATGTCGAGGATATTATTGCCGCGCTTGAAACTGGATTAAAAATTCTCTGATGAGTGATGTATACATCACAAAAACAACATCTACATATTCTTAAGAATGTGTAGATGTTGTCGAGTATAGTTATCGCTCATTGTAATAAAATAAGCCCCTCCGTTATCGATACTGACGGTTAGGGGCTTTTCGCATGTTCTCTGCGCGAATTTCTACTTGGAGCTTTATGGCGAGCTTGTAGTCTCTTTCTTGAATAGCTTTTTTGAACTGTTCCTGAAGAGACGTTTTCTTTGCGACATTAATAATCAAATGACTATTCTTTTGAATGATCGCATCGGTATCTCGGAATGCCGGATGGTTCATAGCTTTGGAGATTGTAAATCAATAGAGGACAAAAAGAAAGCAGGCCGTAAAATTTATGACCGAAATTTGGCTAATTGGCAAGAGTGTTCTATAGTATGGATATGAAAAAATCGGTGTTTAAACTCGATAATAAGTTTGCTCCAGCAGGTGATCAGCCTAAAGCCATCGAGGCTCTTCTCAAGGGACTCCAGAAGGGAATGCGGCACCAAACACTCCTCGGTGTAACGGGCTCTGGCAAGACATTTACCGCTGCAAACATTATTGCGTCAATCGGCAAGCCAACCCTGGTGATCGCCCACAACAAAACCCTCGCGGCCCAGCTCGCGCAGGAATATCGTGAATTTTTTCCCGACAATGCCGTGCACTATTTCGTCTCCTACTATGACTACTATCAACCGGAGGCGTACATGCCCGTTACCGACACCTATATTGAGAAAGAAGCACAGGTGAATGAGGAAATTGACCGCCTACGCCACGCCTCGACACAGGCGCTCTTAACTAGAAAAGATGTGATCATTGTTGCCTCAGTTTCTTGCATCTACGGCTTGGGTAATCCAGTGGAATACGAAAAAGTGAATCTGAAGATCGAGAAAGGAATGTCATTATCGAGATCAGATCTCATCCGCCGCTTCATTGACATTCATTTTGAGAGGACCAATGCCGATATCACTCCTGGCACCTTTCGCGCGCTAGGCAATGCACTAGAAGTTATGCCGGTGAACGAGCGAGTGATTTATCGCATTGAGTATGATGGAACGGCTGTCGGGACGATCACCAAGCTTGATGCCATCACTCGGTCCATCATCACTACTCTCGATGTTTTTTTCTTGTTTCCTGCGAAGCACTTCATAACCGATGACGCACAGGCAAAGCGAGCATTTTTAAGTATTAAAGAAGAGCTTGTGGGGCGCCTGAAAGAACTCGAGGCCGCTAACAAGCCTTTAGAAGCCGAGCGACTCAAGCGGCGCGTGACCTACGACCTCGCCATGATCCGTGAGATCGGCTACTGTAACGGCATCGAAAATTATTCGCGACATTTTTCAGGAAAGGGCGCTGGTGAACCGCCGGACTCATTACTTTCGTATTTCCCACATAACAGCGATGGTTCTCCAGACTTTCTTACTATTATCGACGAGTCACATGTCACCGTGCCCCAGCTGAACGGCATGTACGCAGGTGACGAATCAAGAAAACGCACGCTAGTGGAACACGGCTTTCGACTACCAAGCGCCAAAGATAACCGCCCGCTCAAGTTCGACGAGTTTGAGAAACGAGTAGGGCAAGTGATCTATACTTCTGCGACACCAGGACCCTATGAATTAAAAGAAAGTTCTCAAATTGTCGAGCAGGTAATTCGCCCGACAGGACTCATTGATCCGGAAATTACCGTGCGGCCTGTCGTTGAAAAGGGTGCCTTCAAAGGTCAGATTAAAGATTTTATTATCGAAGCGGAAAAAGTGATTGCTAAAGGGTTTCGGGTTATTGCTACAACCTTAACAAAAAAGATGGCCGAGGATTTAAGTGCGTATCTCAAAGAGAAAGGTATAAAAGCAGAATATTTGCATAGTGATATTAAAACCATCGAGCGTATCCAGATTCTGACTGAATTCAGAAAGGGCACCTTCGACGTGATCGTGGGCGTGAACTTGCTTCGAGAAGGGCTTGACCTTCCTGAGGTGGCGCTTATCGGTATTCTCGATGCTGATAAAGAAGGTTTTTTGCGTTCAGAGACCGCGCTTATTCAGATTATTGGCAGGGCCGCGAGAAACCTAGAGGGCAGAGTCATCTTATACGCGGACGTGATGACCGGCTCGATGGATAGGGCAATCAAGGAAACTAACCGCCGCCGCACCATACAGGTTGCCTACAACATGAAGCATGGCATCACTCCAAAAACCATTATCAAAAAGATTCAGGATATAACCGAACATCTTGAGTCAGACCACAAGAAGGCAGTGAAGACGCTCCTAGCCTTTGACGAGGAAATGTTTAAAAAGAGTCCAAAGAAAGTTATTAAGGAAAAAGAACAGCAGATGGAAGAGGCGGTCAAAGTCCTAGACTTCGAAACGGCGGCGATACTTCGTGACGAAATTAAAGTCCTGTATGAAAAGTTTGCAGCCATGCCTCAAGAAGAGGAGTTCAAAGCGGTTATTAAAGGAAGGAAAGAGGAATAGAGCTTGCCCTTGACAGATTTAATGACTATTGTATGCTACTCTGCAGTATTGCAGTTCGTTTCAAAAAACCATCAACAATCAACAAAAGGAAAAATATGGGATTCGGATTATCTCTCTCATGCGGAACGCGGTTGTCACAGCGATGTGGTATCCGCCTCGTTCAACGCCAGGCATTGACGTTGGAGCAAAAACACCTATTACGTCAAACGCACATCTCCGACGGCAACGATCGGTATCTGTTCTACCTAGGCCTCATGAGCACAGTGCACGGTCATAAAATGTCGCCGTCAGCAAGGTGCCCAAAGTGTGTTAAAGGTTTATCAGTTGCTGAGATAATCCTTGGGTTCAAACGAGATCTCAACGACTTCACTACAGAGTGTCCCCGGTGCAAGACACGTTTTGAAGCAACCAACCTCCTCGACAAGAGGACTGGTAAGGAGGCAGCGTTTTGGTGCAGAGATCAAACAATAGAGAGACTGCCCGGGAAAGAACATCTTTCTCCTATGGAATTCAAGGAACAGCATCCACACATCTATTTTTCGGCATTATTCTGGTTCGGAAGCCTTTTGAATGCATTCCGACAGAGAAAGATTGAATACCGAAAAGAGATGGGCGACTGGATGACAAAGGCCCGTTTCTGCCTCGGTCAAATTCCCGACCAAGATGTTGCCTCGATCTTCGGCGTCAAAAAGCTCGAGGTGACAGTGCTACGAAAACAATTCCGAATCAACGGGTGCAAGGGAAAGAAAAGCGTTATCCCTGCAAACTGGTCGATTAGTTTGACCACGTAAAACTATGATTATCGATTGTGAAGGAGAAAAAGTTCCGACAAAACTCCAAAAAGACGATCAGTGCGTGTGGGTCAGACATCATGGTACTGCTTTCTTTAGGAGAGGGGGTACCACACTGCGGCGCGATAATGGTGATGATAAGTTTCTCATCAAACCTCTCGATCTGCTTTCATTTGCAGAAATTGTTGCAATGATTGCTGAATCTCATGGATTGAAGGCGACTCTTGAGAGCGTTGAGAATTCGAGTGCCAATAGTGGGTCAGTAACATACCGTTTTGTTTAACCAAGTACCTCACGTGTGAAATGCACGTGAGGTTTTTTTAATGTTGATATCCACAGAGAGACCATAGCGTTTCTTGCTATACTGTCTCTATTACGAGCTAAACCATATATTTTCATGTCACTACAAACCGGAGTTGGGGTGAGTCTCGGAGAGGACGCGTACACCGTCGGGGCGAACGCGTGTCAAGACGCGCTTGACCGATTGGGTTCGACAGACGCCAATCTTTTTATCGTATTCGCCTCATCAAAATATGATCAGGAAAAAATGCTTGCTGGCGCGCGCTCTGTTGCGAAGCGAGCGCTTCTGGTTGGTTGCTCTACCGCAGGAGAAATTACCACGGACGGCCCGATGAAGAAAAATTCAGTGGCGGTGATGGCAATCAAGTCGGATTCAATTAAATTTTATGCCGGAGTGGGTGAGGATATCGCCAAAGGTCCGCGCGCAGCCGGAAAGGTGGCTGCTGATGCAGTCAAAAGTCAGGCGGGCGGGACACTTAATGCCTTTATCATGTTGCCCGATGTGCTGGTCGGCAATGGTGCGGACATCGTCCGTGGAGTGCTCGACAGTCTCGGCGAACATTTCCCCGTGGTGGGTGGAGCGGCCGGCGACGATTTCGCTTTTGTTAAAACCTATCAGTATGTTAACGATAAAGTATATTCAGGTGCTGTGGTGGGTCTCGGGCTCGTAGGTAACTTCAAAATCGGTATCGGTGTAAAACATGGATGGATCCCTATCGGTGTTCCAAAGAAGGTTACTAAATCTCAAGGTTCAGTGCTTCATGAGCTCGACGGAAAACCGGCGATTGCTATCTATGACGACTACTTTGGAGACGCAGCCAAGGAGCTTCGTACAGAAACTCTTGCAAAGCTTGCGATTACGTACCCACTAGGTATGAAGACTGCAGGAAGTGATGAAATGCTTATCCGTGATCCTATTACGGTAGACGAGAAAGGATCAATCACGTGTGCGGCTGAGATTCCTGAAGGATCAGAAATTCAACTCATGATTGGCAGCCGTGAAGAAGCGGTGAAGGTTGCAAAGGAAGCAGCTCAAAAGGCTGTGGAACAGCTTGACGGTGCACAGCCAAAAGGAGTTATTATTTTCAACTGCATAGCCCGCAACAAGCTCTTCGGAGAGCGTTCAGGGGAGGAGATCTCTGCAATTCAGGAGGCGGTAGGGAAAAATACTCCACTTATAGGCTTCTATACGTATGGCGAGCAAGCGCCACTTGGTGGAGAGGTACGCAATATCAACAAATGTAATCCAGCGTTCCATAACGAGACTGTGGTGATTGCGGTGCTGGGCGAGTAACTATGGCATTGTCTCCAAAAATTAAATCAGTGTTTTACCTCACGTTTCCGCTGGCACTCAGCTTGTTTTTCATGCTTGTGTTAGTGGTTTCGATGGGACATCACACGGAATTGTACTTCTATGTCCCTTTAACTGTTTTTATTTTCATCTTTATTATCGGGATGGAGATTTATATTTTCCGTACCAAGATAGTTCCGCAGTTTAACGAAACTGAGTACGTGCGAAGCCTCCTCTTAACCCAGGAAGCGAGTGGCAAGCTTCTTATCCGCCGAGATCTCGAACTTACCAGGGCGAATGAGAAACTTCGAGAACTCGACGAGCGAAAAAGCGAATTCGTATCAGTGGTGGCACACCAGCTTCGTACGCCGCTTTCCGGTATCAAGTGGACACTCAACATGATCGTCAATGAGGAGCTCGGAACGCTCTCGACTGAGCAGAAGACATTTCTCATGAAGTCCTATGAGAGTAACGAGCGCATGATCGCACTCATCGATGACATGCTGGGAGCGGATAGGGTGGAGTCAGGAAAATTCCATTATATCTTTACCGAGACACAACTCTTGGATCTTTTCGACAATGTGCTCTATGAGATCCTACCGTTGGCTAACAAGAGAAAGATAAGTATCCAATTCACCACGCGTGACCCAAATACGCCGAAGGTTTTCATTGATCCAGAAAAAATACGGGCTGTTATCCAAAATTTGCTCGAAAATGCGATCAAGTACACAAGAGATGCTGGCACAGTAAATATCAGTATTGTGTCTGAAAACGGCTTCGTAAAGGTGGCTGTGCAGGACAACGGCATTGGGATTCCTAAAATGGAACAGCGTAATGTTTTCAATAGATTTTTCCGTGCCACCAATGCCCTAAAAGTACAGACTGATGGGTCGGGCCTCGGCCTTTTCATCGTTAAAAGCATTATCGAAAAACACGGGGGCAAAATTTGGTTTGAAAGTAATGAAAATATGGGTTCGACGTTTTATTTTACACTCAAAACAATTTGAGACGTTTGAATATATGTTATAATTTTAGATACTAATTTATTGCGAACATGAAAAAGATTTTAATAATTGAAGACGATGTGTTTTTAGGTGATGTGTTGATGCGTAAACTCAACAACGAGGGGTATGAGACCTCGATTGCTCGTGATGGTAAAGAGGGATTAACAAAGATTAAAGAGATAAAGCCCGATCTGGTGCTTCTTGATATTGTACTCCCTAGCATGAACGGGTATGAGATCCTGGAAGAAAAGGTTAAAGATCCTGCGATTGAGCCCATTCCTGTCATCATCATCTCTAATTCAGGGCAGCCTGTTGAGATCAATAGGGTGTTGGCGCTTGGAGTTAAAGATTACCTTATTAAAGCACAGTTCAGTCCCGACGAAGTGCTGGTTAAGGTTCGCGCTCAGCTTGGAGGAGAGGGTGCCACCGCAGCTTCTAGTGCCAACGTTTCTAATTCACTGAAAGGTAAAAAAATATTGTGGGTTGAGGACGACAAATTCCTGTCCGATTTAATTTCACGTAAAATCTCCACACAGAGCTGCACCATGGTTCATACCACAAATGGTGAAGATGCACTCAAGGCACTTGAGAAAGAGATTCCAGACATTATTCTTCTCGATATCCTACTTCCGGGGATGAACGGCTTTGAAATCCTACAGAAAATTAAAACTAATCCAGCGTGGCGTGCAATTCCAGTTATCCTTCTTTCAAACCTAGGTCAACAAGGTGACCTCGAAAAAGCAGAGAAGCTTGGTGCTAAAAAGTTTTTGATCAAAGCAACAGTTACTCTCGATGAGATTCTCGGAGAAATCAAAAGATCACTCTAGAAATTGTAAAATTGCCTCATCTGCTTTGTTGCGAGCTCCGTGTGCTCCACGCGCAGTATATTCATACAGCTTGGTTGCACTACTCGCTCGCGCCTCGCATCTGAAGCAATTTTCCAATTTCTAACCTCTATTGTCTAGCTAATTGGGAACTCGCCCTCCATCAGAATGGAGAAGCTCACACAACCCAATTTTCCTAAAAAGTTCTTTAATTTTCAGAGCGCAGGCTATTTAGGTAAAAATTTTCTGTTATGCTCGCTCTACTATTGTCTAACTACTGATGTCTTGATATAGTCGATACATATCCCTATGGAGCAATCCATGGGGCGAGAGCCTATGAGCGATTCCAAAAAAACAACTAAAACAGGCTTTAATCCAGGCGCGGAAAAGATCGTGGTTAAGGGTGCGCGGACCCACAATCTCAAAGATGTAACTGTAGAAATGCCTCGCAATAAGATGGTGGTGTTTACCGGTCTTTCTGGTTCCGGAAAATCCTCGCTTGCTTTTGACACTATCTTCGCTGAAGGCCAAAGACGCTATGTAGAGTCTCTTTCCTCCTATGCCCGCCAATTTCTCCGTCAGATGCAGAAGCCTGACGTGGATGAGATCGCGGGACTTTCGCCTGCCATCTCCATTGACCAGAAGTCTCGCTCGAACAACCCTCGTTCCACCGTTGCCACCATCACTGAAATATACGACTATCTCCGTATTCTATTCGCGCGTATCGGCACACCGCACTGTCTTGAGTGTGACACGCCCATCAAAAGACTCTCAAATGAGGAAATTAAGAACTTCGTTTTTGAAAAAATAGACGTTGCTCATAAACAAAAAAGCGATTTCATCGAGATCTTCGCACCGTTGGTTCGTGGACGTAAGGGTGAATACTATCAGTTGTTGTATGATCTCCTCGGCAAGGGCTATAGCGAAGTGCTTGTAGATGGTGAACGTAAAAAACTTCGTGAACAGATCATCCTTTCTAAAAACAAGCGTCATGAGATTGACGTGCTGGTAGACAGGCTTCGTATTTCCGATTTCAAGGAAGATAAAAAATCCTCCGAGGAACGCCTTTCAGAATCTCTTGAAAAGGCCCTAGAGGAGTCCGACGGTCTTATAAAGATCATCATCTCAAGCGCTAATGGTGCTGTGGAGGAAAAAATGGGTAAGAGTAAAAAACCCGAGCTTGCAAAGGCGCTCTCGACCGTGGCTATTGAGCCTAAATACCTCACCATAGTCGAGCAATTTTTAATGTCATCAAAGTTTTCGTGTCCAAAGGATGGATATTCATATCCCGAGATCGAGCCGAGGCTTTTCTCGTTTAACTCACCTTATGGAGCGTGTCCGGAGTGTAATGGTCTCGGTACCGCCTTCTTCTATAGCGAAGAAAAGTGTCCGAAGTGCAAAGGAGCTCGCCTTCGCGAAGAAGCGCTCTATGTGCGTATCGCTGGGCTTAACATCGTTGAGCTCACGGCCCTTTCAATTGCAGACTCAGAGAAGTATTTTATTGAACTTAATCTCACCACTAAAGAAAGAAATATTGCCAAGGTCATTCTTAAAGAGATCGAAAGTCGCCTTGAGTTCATGATCAACGTTGGTATCGAGTATCTCTCGCTCGACCGCCGCGCTCACACGCTCTCCGGCGGCGAGGCGCAACGTATCCGTCTTGCCTCACAGCTTGGCTCCGGCCTCGTGGGGGCGCTGTACGTGCTCGACGAGCCGACCATCGGCCTTCACTCGCGTGATAACGACCGTCTTATCAAAACACTCCTTAATCTTCGTGACCTCGGTAACACTATTATTGTCGTTGAGCACGACGAAGACACCATTTTTTCTTCCGACTATCTGGTAGACATTGGGCCGGGAGCGGGAGTACATGGTGGAGAGATCGTGGTGGCGGGGGATTTGAACGAACTTTTGACTGCCAAGAAAAATACTTCGGGTTCCTTGACGCTCGACTACTTGCGAGGAGAACGACAGATAGAAATTCCCAAGAAACGACGGGATACAGACAAGGGCAAGCTCATGATCCGCGGAGCGAATATCTTTAACCTCAAGAATGTGAACGTGGATGTACCCCTTGGCAAGCTTGTGCTTATCACCGGCGTGTCAGGCTCAGGAAAATCATCGCTCATGTACGAGGTTATCCACAAAAATCTGCAAGCGCGTCTAGAGCGCCGACATCGAAGCGCCAACATCTACAATTGCGCGTCCTTTTCCGGATCTGAGTACATTGGCCGTGTTATTCTTATCGATCAATCACCGATCGGCCGGACACCACGCTCCAACCCTGTGACCTACACGGGAGCATTCACCTTTATCAGAGACCTTTTTGCCGCGGAGCCTGAGGCGCGGGCAAGAGGATGGAAGGCGAACAGGTTCTCCTTCAACGTTAAAGGTGGTCGGTGCGAAGCATGCCAGGGTAACGGTGAGATTGCTGTTGAAATGCACTTCCTGCCGACGGTGTATGTGCCATGCGAAGTCTGCGAAGGGAAGCGTTTTATGAAAGAGACGCTTGAGATAAAATTTAAAAATAAAAATATTTATGAGGTGTTGAATATGACCGTCGAAGAAGCACTCACTTTTTTCGAGGACATCCCCGCGATCTCAGATCGCTTACTCACACTCAATGAAGTGGGCTTGGGCTACCTTGAGCTCGGTCAGTCCGCCACGACGCTCTCCGGCGGTGAAGCGCAGCGTGTGAAAATCTCCTCTGAGCTGTACAAACCACATTTTCAAAAGACCATGTATCTTCTCGATGAACCTTCAATCGGACTTCATTATGAGGATGTTAAAAAGCTCCTCGAAATTTTGCAAAAGCTCGTGGATAAAGGCAACACCGTAGCGGTCATCGAACACAATATGGATATTATTAAAAGTGCCGATTACGTCATTGATGTTGGCCCCGAAGGCGGTAATAAGGGTGGACAGATCGTGGCAAAGGGTACGCCGGAAGACGTGGCAAGGGTGGAAAAAAGCTATACAGGGAATTATTTGAAGAAGGTGCTGAAGAGGTAGTTGCGTAGTCACGTTACCAGTTTCTAGTAACTGAAGGCTGGAAACTATGTAACTACCCAAATAAAAATCCAAGGGATAACCCTTGGATAAATAGTAACTTTGCTGCTATCCCTCTATGGAAAGTCCTTGAGGGGGGCCGGCGCTTCTTCACGTTTGATTAAAGATGAAAGATTCGCTGAAAGGAGCGGATTGCCTCCTAGTGAAGAATTTACTCTCAGTGTCTCATCAGTAAAAGTTTTGAGCACGGATGTTTGCCAATCAAGACTGCGATACGGCAATGAACTCATATACTTCAAAAGCAAAGATTTTTCGTCATCGTCGAGGCGCTTCATAAAGATCCGAACAGTGTCTTCTCCGAGAAGGAGAGCGAGCCCCGCCGCCAGTCTGAAAAATTCCTGAAAGGCGTATGTCATCTTCTCTGGATTATCACGGATCAATTGTTTCAAAACCTCAATGGTTATGCGCTCCGGGGCCATTGCTATCCCAAAGTTCATCTCTTTCTTTGAGTGATCTCCTGCTTCTTCTGCTGCCCCATCACTCGCCGCATTTGCTAAAGTTTCTGCTTCGTTACCGTTCATCGTGTACCTTTCTGTTGTTGTTTGATGGAGATATACCTTTGAATCCGAACACCTGTAAAATGAATTTATGAAGGAATTTGTGCATTTGAATTTGTATGAGCGACAGCGGATCGAAAAATATTTGAAAGTAAAAAAGAGTCTGCGATTCATCGCAAGAAAATTGGA
>DATDYB010000013.1:0-18557 GCA_036517115.1 Minisyncoccota bacterium
TATACTCGCAAGTCTACGGACGACAAAGACAGACAAGTCCGCAGTATTTCCGATCAACTTTCAGAATTGAAAGAGTTGGCGTTGAAAGAACAACTGGAAGTGGTTGATGTCTTTGTCGAAAAGCAGACCGCCAAAATACCAGGCCGTCCTGTGTTTAATGAAATGGTAGCGAGAATGGAAGCGGGCGAAGCGTCTGGTATTTTGGCGTGGCATCCCGATAGACTTGCGAGAAACTCGGTAGATGGAGGAAAAATCATCTACCTCGTTGATACTGGCGTAATCGTAGAGATGAAATTTCCAACTTTTTGGTTTGATCCGACACCGCAAGGAAAATTCATGCTCTCAATCGCTTTTTCGCAATCCAAGTATTATGTGGATAATTTGAGTGAGAATATCAAGCGCGGACATAGAAACAAAGTGAAGGAAGGAATATGGCCTCAAATGTCTCCGATTGGATATGTGAATGTGAAAGGTGGTGGAATTATTCCGCATACGGATTTAGCTCCGCTTATCAAAAAGACATTTGAGGCATATGCAACTGGAAACTTCACTTTGCGGGAAGTCCGCGACAAATTTAACGCGCTTGGATTGAAGCGAAAAAGCGGTAGAGAGCTTGCGGTGTCGAATTATCAAAAACTTCTCAAAAATCCTATTTATACGGGTCTAATGAGGTATAACGGAGAGATTTTTGAGGGAAAGCATGAACCGATTATTTCAAAGAAACTTTTTGATTCTGTTCAAGAAGTGATGAGCCGAAAATCTAAACCGCATAGCAAAGGTTTGAAACCATTTTTGTATAGAGGATTTTTCCGTTGCGGAGAATGTGGATGTTTTATAACTACCGAAGAACAAAAAGGTCATCATTATCTTCGTTGTACCAAACGGAAAAATCCTTGTGAACAAAAATATGTTCGTGAGGAAATCATCACTTCTCAAATTCAAGAGGAAATCAAAAAAGTTTCTTTGCCACACGATTGGCTTTCTTGGATGATTGAAGAAAACAAAAAAGATCAATCATCCGAAATCCAATCGAGTACGCTTTTTGTGGATTCTGCAAAAGCCGATATTTCTCTTTTAGATTCCAAAATTGAGAAGCTGATGACGGCGTATTTAGAAAGCGCACTTTCACTAGAGGAATATCGCGATGCCAAAAGTGCGCTGGTTGCCTCAAAACAGCTTCTCAAAGAGAAATTGTCGGCTTTTGAGCAAAAAGCGAATAATCGGTTCGAACTTACCGAAAAGTTTTTGAAATACAATATGGAATTGGCAAACGACCGAACAAATGAGGAAAATACTCATTTGTTCAAAAAAGTCGGTTCGAACTTTTTAATTATGGATCGAACCGTACTTTTTGAGCCACGCGGAGCGTGGAAAATCCTTTCTGATTCAGAGTTTTTTGGGGGGAATGCAGAACAGACGGCGCTTCGCGCCGACCATATTTTTGGCGGAAATTTGAATTCCGATTTGATGCGGAAAGGGGGAGATTCGAACTCCCGAGGGACTTTCGCCCCTGCTGGTTTTCGAAACCAGTACATTCGACCACTCTGTCACCTTTCCGTATAAGCTATACCTTAACATTTTTTGCAATTTCCACAAAAAATGTTACATTGAACTGGTAATTTTACGGCCCTATCGTCTAACGGCTAGGACATCGCCTTTTCAAGGCGGTAATCAGAGTTCGATTCTCTGTAGGGTCACCATAAAAAACCCGCAAGCGATATGCTTGCGGGGAGGGGTTGCGGCGATTAGGGTTTGATCGCCATTTCGTATTCGTGAATGACCACTGTCCGGTCGTTGTCCCGGAGCAGAGGTGCTTTTCCATCAATGGGCATAAGGTGCACCAGATCCTTGTGCGTCGGCGGAGCGCTGTCCAGAACGAAATAGAACGCCCCTTCTTTTACTGCGTCGTCGAAGGGGATTTCGGCGAACCGGATGAGGTTACCTTGTCCTTTGGGAACAGTGCCGAGTTTAACCGTCTTTTCTGCTGGAGGTTGGGGAGCTAGTCTTTTAATGTTAAGCATTTGAGTCTTTCAGCCATTCTCTGATGGCTCAGTTGGACGTTTTGAGGTCGCCAAAACCTATCTGAAATGCATCATAACACATATTATAAATTGTTGCAATAATTTACGAAATTTGTCAGTTGTGTTCTTTTGTCGGGTTATATACAATACCCGTAGATTATGAAAAAAAGAATAGGAGTTCTGTTCGATTTCGACGGAACGCTGTTTGATAGTATGCGGGTCACGTATGAGGCCACGTGTTCCGTGTTTGATCACTGTGGGCTTCCTCATCCGACATTCGAAGATTATTGTGAGAATTTTGGATTGCCGTACGTGGGATTCTATCATTCGAGAAACGTCTCTTTGTCACCCGAAAAAATATGGGAAATATTTATACAAAGGGTGGATTACACAGGATGTTCTTTGTTTGATGATGTACACTCTACACTGATCTCTCTCACTGTCGCCTACAAAACGGAAGTCGTGGTGGGTCTGGTGAGCGGTAACAGAGATGAGCCTGTCCGAGAATATTGCGTGAAGCACAAGGTGATGGGATATATGCGATATTTTGTCACCAAGGCACACGACAAGGTGCCACCCATTCAAAACTTCTGCACAGAACACTCTTTGCTGCCCGCGGACGTGTGGTTTATTGGAGACTTCGGATCGGACATGAGGGACGCACGTAAGGCTGGGGTGAACGCAGTCGGAATCACTCGAGGGAAAGCTACCGCGGACGCTCTCATGAAAGCAGGAGCGGATCACTGCATCGCTCATTTGCCTGAACTTTCACGTATTCTGCCCCTAGAGAGATAGCCACAGACCAGTTCGTAACTGGTCTTTTTCTTTTGCTTGCTTAATGCATACACCTGATTCTTTTAGCCCATGCCCAATGGTCTGAGGTCTGACCATTGGGCATGTAGAGATATTTATGATTTATGCCTCAGTCGATGCGGTTTTCGAGGAAGAAGGTTGTATGCAACTCCGTCGGTGTGGCGATGTACCATAAACTGATAAATGAGCCATGTTACAACGATGAATATAGCGGATACGGTGATAGTCCACGCGGGGCCAATAATAGTGTAGAAAATTCCGGCGAAGAGGGGACCAATAGCCCATCCAAGATCCTGGAAAAGATTGATAACACCGGACACGAGGCCGTCCTCTGCATGCTCACGGTCAAGATTATGGAGCCATGACCAGAGCGAGATGCTCGCCATTTCATCGCCTGCTGTTGCGAGGAAACCGAGGATAAGGAAGAGCCATCCGAAATTAAAGCCAATAAACATTCCCGCGATCGAGAAAATAAGCAGTCCGAAGAACACCATCGTTCTTTTATTTGCCTTGTCTGCTAAGTTGCCCAGCAAGAAACCGAGGATCACTATGGCGAAATCAAATATACCCAATCCCAAGGATAAAAAGCCGGAGTTGGCACTGTGCGCGATGACGAGCGGCACCACGAACCAAATTGTTCCGTAGAAGGTTGAGGCACTGAAACCAAGAAGTAGTAAAATGCCACTCGCTGGGTTGAGTTTTTTAATTGCTCTCAGGGTATCGAGAAATGCGTGGCGACGGATATAGTGGTGATGAGAGGGTATTTTTTCTTTGTGGTGGACGGAAATCTTATCTTTAGGACTCATGATAATGGCGAGCACCGAGAGTAGAAAAAGGAAAGATAGTAACCATCCGACAGTATGCGTAGGTATAGTAAGTGCAAAGGCGAGTACGGCGCTCGATAGTACGACGCCTACCGAGCCGAATACGTCACGAAATGAGATAAATTTACCGCTCGCTTCCCTTGGTGTATGCGAAAGAATGTACGCGTTGACGCCGGGGCCAAAAAAGAGCCATCCAAAGGTTGCAAAGGTAAGAGAGATAAGAAAAGATAGTGCCGTAAGTTTAAAAAGGAAACATACCGCACCAACGAAGAAAATTATGGTAGTGACGACCAATAATTTTTTGTAGCCGTATTTGTCGAGCAGATGCCCTGCTGGAACATCGAGGAGAAGCTGGATGAGTGAGCTACCACCCATAACAAGACCTACAATCCATAATGGAAATAATGTCTCGCCGATGGGAGAAATAAGCGAATAATGCAAGCCACCGGCCAATTTAAAAAGAATCAAAAAGATCCAAAATGGGAGAAAACGAAGAAGGATGCGACTCGTCGTGTGGTTCACCATGGTTATCGCGTATGCAAATAATTATAAATATCCTCAAGTGCTTTAACCGCGTCTCCAGCTGCAATGTTATTCTGGTGATACAGTCCATCCGTTGCATCCCCAGCAGCCCATACGCCTGCTGAAATTACTTCATCTGCTTCGTTGCGAGCTCCGTTTGCTCCACGCGCAGTACTAGAAGTACAGCTTGGTCGCAATACTCGCTCGCGCCTCGCATCTAAAGCAATTTCAGCAGGCTCAAGAAGGTAGGCACGCTGAGTTCGAGGATCAACAATGATGTGGTTATGATCATCAAGCTTCACTAAATCTTTCACAAAACCAGTGTTCGGTAGTAGGCCGATTTCGACAAAAATACCCGTAACCGCAAGTTCTTTTTCTCCGGAAGCGTCTTTGTATATCAACCCCTTCACAAACTTGTCCCCCGTAACTTCGGTGATAACAGCATTTTTGATTACAGTAAGTTTTGGATTTTTAAGTAATTTTAGAACGGTCACAGGATCAGCGCGAAATTCGCTGCCGCGGATAATGATTGTCACACTTTTGCAGTAGGCGAGAAGCTGAGCGGCCGACTCAAGCGCTGCATTGCCTCCTCCCACCACTACCACATCTTGATCTGAAAAAAGTGGGCCGTCACAGGTGGCGCAGTAGGTGAGACCTTTGTGTTCGAAGGCGTCCGCCCCCTTTGCTTCAAGACGACGACGGTAGCTTCCTGTGGTAATGAGTACTGTCTTTGCTGTAAATTCTCCGTTTGTGGTTTTTACCAAAAAACCTTCAGTGCCCTTTGAAACTTGCTCGACTAATCCTCCCGTTTTGATATCAACGACATCTCCAGCATACGCACGAAGGTGCTCCTCGAGATTTTTCGATAGTTCTGTGCCTGGAATTTTGATGGTACCGATCCAGTTTTCAACCCCGTCTGATACAGAGCTTTGCCCCAGAAAGTCCTTGGTGATGAAAACAGTTTTGAGGCGTTTACGCGAAGCATACACCCCCGCCGCTACTCCCGCCGGCCCGCCACCGATGATTGCCAGATCGTACATGGAATGTATCAAGTGTTACGTATAAAGTATTAAATATAATAACATATTATTGCACTGAAAATACTGTCGTGTTACGATCTCCGGAGAGCGGATAATAATATATGAAAAGTTCTAAACCAACACCGACGAAAACTCCTTTTAAGGGTAAAAAATGGCAAGCTTTCAAAAAGAAAGCTATGCGGGACTTTCAACGAAAGCCGAAACAAAAAGGAGTTCGCCAGATCACTAAAGGTTCAAAAGAAAGTCTGGTGATGCAAATCATTGGTCCAAAAATCGGTTTACCTGTCGGAAGATATAAGTGATACAAACAAAATCTGGGAATGTCCCAGATTTTTTCTTTACTATTTAATCTTGCTTCTTCGGAGAAACGCTGGCACTGCTCCCCAATCGTCATCTTCCTCTACGGTTTCTTTTTTATCTTCCTTGGTTTCTTTCACTTGCACAGGAGAAGGGGGTGGAGTGGCGATTTGGTGGTAAATTTTACCCTTCTTGTCTTTTTCTTCAGTATGTTTGTTGGTTGGTATCACTACATCTTCCGCCTGAAATAGAGATTTTTTGTTGAGCGGTTGTTCAGGAAAACCTGAGGCAATAACAGTAACGCGAATCTCGTTTTTCTTGAGTTTGTCGTCTCGAACTGTACCGAAAATAACTTTGGCGGAAGGGTCGATTGATTCCGTAATGATCTTCGCTGCATCTTGAATTTCGAACATGGTAAGATCTTCGCCACCGGCAATCGAGAAGAGTACACCCTTTGCTCCGTGTATTGAAAGATCGAGCAGCGGTGAGTTAATAGCCATTTTGGCAGCATCCTCGGCACGCTTTTCACCCACGCCCGAGCCGATACCCATAAGCGCTGAACCAGCGTTTTCCATGACTGCACGGATGTCAGCGAAGTCGATGTTGATGATGCCGGGAGTGGTGATGAGATCTGAGATGCCTTCGACCGCCTGCTTCAAAATCTCGTCGCACATCGCAAAGGCATTCCTGGCAGTCGTATTTTTATCAATAATTGAAAGAAGACGGTCGTTGGGAATGATGATGATCGCGTCAACTTCCTTTCGAAGTTCTTCAAGCGCGCCTTCGGCAATCTTAAGTCGCTGTTGGCCTTCAAAGAAAAACGGTTTGGTGATGACAGCCACGGTAAGTGCACCCATCTCTTTGGCGATCCGCGCTACCACTGGGCTTGCGCCCGAGCAAGTGCCTCCACCCAAACCTCCGGCGATGAACACCATGTCAGCACCTTTGATGACCTCTTGAATTTCTTCGCGAGTTTCCTCGACGGCTCGCTTGCCGAGGTCGGGGTTCATACCAGTTCCGAGGCCGCGGGTAAGGTTTTTACCGATATGGATTTTTTTCTTCGCGAGAGAGTGGTGGAGGTCTTGTGCGTCAGTGTTGATGGCGATAAAGTCCACACCCTTCACTTTAGAGCTCACCATGTGGTTGACGGCGTTCTTTCCTGAGCCGCCCACGCCAACAACTTTAATACGTGCGAAGGCTTCAATTTCTGGGGTGATGTTTGGCATTGAAATAAATGTAAAACTAAAAGTGAAAAATTAAATATTGAATGCAAAATTAATACGACCCTTGTGGATCGTACCTATAAGCATTTCAAAGTTCAACGTTCGTCACACCATAATATCAAAACTCGCATTAAAAAGAAAAGTTGTGGGATTCGTAAAACGTGCTGTAGTGAAAGTTCGTCCTGTTGGGATAGATCAAAGTGACCTCATTATAAATTTTCCACCTAAATAGCCCGCATTCTACCAATCAATGAACTTTTTAGGAAAATCTTGGTAAAGCGAACTCTTCTCGAGAAAAGAGACTACGCAGCGCGGCTGGCGCGGAGTCCTAGGAAATTTTCAGCAAGAAAATTATCCGGTCTCTTTTTTCGAGAAGAGTGAGCGATTTCCATTTTCCGTAAAGAAAAGTGAGTGTGATTGGTGAAGGTGGGCGTTCGGGGGGTGGAAAATTTATGATGAGGGAGCGTCCTTTAAGGTAAAAATTTCTTTACCCAAGCAACAATATTCTTTCTGGTGGTGCGAAAAATGCGTCCGCCGGTTGAAACGGCGGGACCTGAGGGAGCGCTCAGTCCGAAAATACAGAGTCCATATGCCACCGCCCACGATGAATCCTTCATTAAGCTTTTTGTTTCTTCTTTATTAATAGTCATCGAACCGATATGTGAGGGAAGCTTCAGTGCTGCTTTGGCAAAATCTTCGATGGATCCGAGTCCACCACCCCCGCCGGTGATAACGATACCGGCAGGCAAGAGTCCGTTGCGACCAATTTTCTTCAAATGTACTTCAATGAGTTCAAAAATATCAGAGAGACGAGCGGTAATGATTTCCTCCAGTTTTTTTCGGGGATACGATGCGCCGGTAATAGCGCCGATTTTAATCTGTTCAGCTTCCTCGAGGGGTACTTTAAGGCCGAGTGCGATGTCGTTCGTGATGTCCGTCGAGCCGATCGGAAACACCTCCAACGAAATGGGCATGCTGTTTTCAAACACTGCAATGGATACTGTTTCAGCTCCGATATTGGCGAGTACGCAGCCAGCAATTTTTTGAGACTTGCTCAACGTCACCAGGCTTGCTGCGATAGGAGAGGCCATAACATCCTCCACCTCAACGCCGGCGTCTTCCATAGCTTGGATGAGATCGTGCAAATGATGCTCCATTGAGGTGATGAAAAGCATTTTAACTTCAAGCTTGTTACCCTTCATGCCTTCCGGCTTGCCAAACACAGCTTTACCATCAATTTTATATTGAAGGGGAATAGCGTGAATAGTTTTTCGGTTAAGGGCGTATGAGCTCGGGATTTCTTGTTCACTTGCTTCCTGTGCTTTTTGGAGATCGAGTGTTGTAATTTCTGAATCTGCGCGGGAGATGATGACTGAGCCGTGAGCAACAATGCTACCTAGGCCGATGCCGCCGACGGAAAGAAACACTTTCCTGACCCGTAATTTGCCCATTTTTTCCGCTTGGGAAAGGGCGGCCCGGATACTTCCCACCACTTCACTTTGGTGAGTGATGTATCCATGCCTCAGTCCTCGTGCTTCGGCCATTCCAACCCCGACAATACGAGGAGGGGCATTATTGTCACCCGTTTGTTCGGCGATTACCACTTTAACGTGGTACGTTCCTACATCAATACCTGTTACGATAGTGCGACGCATATCCTTATTATATATCAAGCCTGTAAAAAGAAGGTTTTATGCTGTGTACAACCGACATAAAACAAGGAGCTTGGCGACTATGTTTTATGTCGTCCTCACGGATGCGGGTGAGAAGCGAATACTTGGAGCTTCGCAAGACCTTGAGCGTTCTTTCTGAAGAAAGCGAAAGGTATACAGTCCCTGTAAGGGATCCAGTTTAAATATCAAATTGCTTCCTTATCCTCTCCTCCTCTTGTTCCATTTTTTTTCCGTGATCGAGACCTTTGAGATGCACGAGACCGTGGATGAAGAGGAAAGCTAGAAAATTATCAAACTTCCTTCCAAATTTCTTGGCTTCTTTCCGGGCTTCCTTAAGGTTGAAAACGATTTCACCCTCATCCTCGCTCAATGGGAAACTTAAAATATCAGTAGGTGTGTTGATTCCTCGATAGATACGATTCAATTTCTGTGAGGCTTCTTCGTTTACTATTGCCACCGAGAGAAGGTACGATTCTCCTAAGACCGCATTCTTCATCGCATTAAAAGGCATGCCTCGTAGCATGCCTTTTGAATCGCCTGAAATAACTACCGAATGAGACATTATTTTCTGGTGTGCTCCACTGCCTTGCCGAGTTTGATAAGCTCTGCGATTTCTGCTTTTCGGCGAAGAGTTTTAAGCGTCTTCTGCTTCACTTTATAATGAGACTGCGTGCGGTCCGCATATCGAATACTTCGTACACGAGGCAGGACTCCAGATCCCTGCACTCGCTTGGTAAAACGACGAAGTAAATTCGCGTTACTTTCGTTGTTATTTCGTGTTACTTCGATATTGGTCATAAGGAATAACGTATCATATCCTCGTTAATAATGCAAAGAAAATAAAGCGAACCCTGCTCCTAAAAAGAGACTACGTAGGCTGGCCGAGCCGGAGTCCTAGGAAATTTTTCAGCAGAAAAATTATCCGGTCTCTTTTTAGGAGCAGGGTGAGTATTATTTACACCTTCAGCTTTTTAAGATACCCTGGGAGCTCTGTGATCATGATAATATCTTGAGAACGAGTTTTCATGTCACGTACGATGACTGAGCGTTCTAGCGCCTCTTTTTTTCCAATAAGGACGGTGTGTGTGATTGGATGTTTTTCTGCCATCGACAGCTGCATAGCGAGCTTATCGCGGCCAAGTGACTGATATACTTGAATATTGTGCTGTCGGAGCGTATCGATGATGGTAAATGACATCAACTTTGCCTCAAAACCAAGTTGGATGAAAAAAATAGTCGGCCGTTTAATGGTGTGGGTCCCTCTCTTTACTTCAGAAGGTTTTTTGAGGAAGAGTGATATTCCCGCCGCCGCCACTTCCTTCTTGAATCCGATTTTTTTTGACAGACCGTCGTACCGCACTCCGAGAGCAAGAATTTTTTTCTTCGAAGCTGCCACGCTGTCGGCCTCTGAAACAATTTCAAAAATTGTTTCAGAGGTGTAGCGGCGATTTCCCACCAGTGAATGGTTTATGGTGTAGGGAACGTTAAAGGTCTCGAGATGCTCAAGCACTTCCCGGAAATGGTCACGACTCGCCTCACTTAAGAAGCTCATTGATTTTGGTGCTGCGTCCCGAAGCTCATGGCATTTGGGGTTATTACATGAAAGCAGCTCAAACACATCTTTCTTGAATGTCTGGCGGCAATGTGGAGGGAGGCTTTCGATATTTTTTCGATAGTAGTTAGTAAGTTCTCGGGTAAATTTAAACACGGCATCCTTATCTCCGATACTGTTGATCTCGATATGGAGATTGGTGTGTCCTTCTGCTTCGAGAATGGCGAGGGCGGTGCGTAAAAGTGTCGCCTCGGCGATGCTGGTATCAGTTCCGATGATCTCCAAATCACAGTATCGTGAGTAGGCATTTGCTTTCCTAGTGAGTGAACCTTTAAAAGAACCTTTGAAGTGGAACATTGCGGGGTGCGGGGACGTAAACAATTCTTTTTCAAAGTAGGTTCGGAGCATTGCTACCTTTTCCTCTACATGAAGAGGAAGCGTAGCGCCTTCTTCACCACCTTCATCTTCAACAAAATCGCCCTCAAGAAGCGCCTTTGACTGTTCGAGATCACTTCGTTTGATTTCAGGTGAGTCTGTTGGTGTGAAGCCGTAATATAGTGCAATCTCCGCGCCACAGTCCATGTGTGGCACAACAATATGCTTCGTCTCGTCGTTCCGTGCGCTTCGCTTGGGGCGCGCTAGAGGCGCATGTATCTTTTGCTTCTTAAATTGTACAGGTCGGGTTTTTGACAGCATGATTACTTAGTACTTAGATGTTCCCCTGGAAAAAGGGCGATTGAAGAAATCGGAAAAAGACGGAGAAGCGGCTTGCCGACAATCTGTCCGCGGTTCAAAGGTCCCCAAATCCGGGAATCTGAGCTCTCCAAGCGGTTGTCGCCCATGACAAAATATTCTCCTGCCTTGAGGGTGCGCTCAATGTGTCCTTCAGTAAAGTTTCTTTCTGCTTCCACGTAAGGTTCGGAAAGTGTAAACCCTTCGGGATGCGCGGTGTTGTATATCGAAGTGGTGCCATTATCGAGGATGACGGTGTCGAAGGGTACCCCGATGACGCGTTTGATAAGAAAACGGTTCTCAAAAGGATACTTGAAGACAATAACCTCGCCACGTTTAGGGTCCACAAAGTGATAGCTAAGCTCATCAACGATCAGGTATTGTCCGTTGTGGAAGGTGGACTCCATGGACGCACCGCTTACCACGAATGGCTGGGCAATGAAGAGGCGAATGGGGAGGATGATGACGAGGGCGATGACCGCAAAGCGTAGGATGTCACTCCAAAAAGATTTTTTTTCATTTTCATTATGTGTTTCTGTCATGGAGATCTTTTTTAAAGCAGTTAGTACGATTGTAACTCTATATGATGCTTTGACACAAGACGTGCAAGCATGACGTAAGTACTTTTTGCGTCTTCATGACGGCAGTGATAAGATTGTTGATAATAATTTTAAATATACAATATTTAAAAATTTGAATATGACCTACATCATCGTCGGCCTAGGAAATCCTGGAGAAGAATACAAAGACACACGGCACAACGTTGGCCGGATGGCGCTTGACGCATTCCGAACAATGAATGATCTTTCGGAGTGGGAAGAGCGTACATCCTTGAAAGCGCTTGTTTCAGAAGGAAAACTCAAAAAGCACACGGTGATGTTGGTAGAACCAGAAACATTCATGAACAAATCAGGAGATACGGTAGGTAAAATAAAAGAAATAAAATTTAAGACTAAGGATAAACAAACAACAACTGAAAATTTAGTGGTGGTGCATGATGACCTTGATCTACCGCTCGGTAGGATGAAAATTTCGTTTAATAAAAGTTCTGGAGGGCACAAAGGGGTGGAGTCGGTGATCAAAGCAATAAAGACGGAGGGGTTCACTAGAGTACGTATCGGTATTTCTCCGTCAAACGCAAAAGGGGTGGTCAAAAAGCCAGACGATGTAGTCGGTGATTTTATTGTGGAGCCGTTCAAGCCGAAAGAACTCGAAGCTATCAAGAAAGAAATGAAACAAGTTGTCGAGGCTATAAGCATGCTCGTGCTTGAGGGAAGAGAAAAGGCGATGGGGGAGTTTAATCGAAGCTGAATACTAATATGCTAATCCTTGCAAAGATGTTCCCGATTCGTCCAAGAGCGAAGCGATTGGAAACGAATCGCAATCCCCTTGGGGGATGAATGGCTACAAATGTGAAGATCGAGAATATTCGTAGCCATTTGTAGATTGGTACTCATTCGTATATTGGTATGTACATAAAAATAAAAGTCACCCCTAAGGCTAAAGAAGAGTCGTTTGAGAAAGTAAGCGATGATACGTTTGTGGTCAAGGTGAAAGAGCCTGCCGAAAGAAATCTCGCGAACGAGCGCGTGATCGCGCTCGTTCGCGAGCATTTTCATGTTCCTCTCGGCAAAGCTACTCGCATCATAAGCGGTCACCACTCACCGCATAAAATCATTTCTATCGATCTGTAGATGTCTGACATCTACAGTAATTTGACAAGATATTCTTGTTGAGTAGTATGATGCCAGATCGGTGACCGTGGCGGTTACCGTAAACATTAACAAAGAAAAGAAAGGTTCGAAATGAATCCGACAAACGAAGAGATTGCGGAATTATTGAGGCAACAACTTGGTGGAGAGTTTGATGTCGCTGTAAGTCCTTTGGTAGCAAGAGGCAAAACGAAATTGCTGTTCGGACAGGAAGGGGGCAACGCGCTGGTGTATTCGACCGACGACATCACCGCCGGCGACGGTAAACTTCACGAAATACTTCCGAACAAAGGCATTTGGTCAACACAAACTACGTCAAATGTATTCGCGCTCCTTAAGGAGACAGGTATCCCTGTGGCATACAATGGCCGCGTAAGTGAGCGGATCTTTGCTGCTCCGCTCTGCGAGATGATCCCGCTCGAGGTCATTGCGAGGCGTGAAGCGCACGGATCCTATTGCAAGCGGAATCCTCATGTGCCCACTCGGCACGTCTTTCCGAAACTTATCTTCGAGCTTTTTTTGAAGACGAAAGATAAGGTGTGGAAAGGTCAAAGCATTCCCTGTGACGACCCGCTGATGCAACTGGTGGAGGATGGAAAGTTTGCGGATCTCTATATCCCCAACCAGCCGCTCTGGACTCAGCAACCATTCATGCGGATACCGATAAGCGATGTGTTTGAGACGGTAGACTCTGTCTTCTGGATTAAGAAGATTGAGGAGCTAACTCGAAAAACGTATTTGGTGATCGAGAAAGCTTTTCAGCTTCTGGCTGAACACCTAGTCGATTTCAAAATCGAATTCGGTTGGCTTCCGGGCGGAGGAATTTGTGTAGCGGACGTTCTTGATTCCGATTCGTGGCGTAAGCTACGAAATGGTGCCTACACTGACAAGCAAATTGTTCGTGACGGTGGCAGGGACAAAATGGCGCTTCTCGCCGAGAAGTATCAACAGACGATGCTCCTAACCGAGCGGTTCAATATTCCAAAACAACGTCTCATCATTTGGCGGGCATCGAACACTGACAACGTGGATAAGCTCACTGAAGCCGCTGCTATCGTCGCACCAGGTCTCGAGACACTCGTCGTGACTGACTCTGCCCACAAGAAACCCGTACCTTGCTATCAGAGATTGCATAGGCTGCTTCAGGAAGTTCCTGATACGGTGATTATCAGTTTGGTGGGGAGGAGTAATGGTCTCGGACCCATCCTTGCCGCAAACTGCACGAATCCCGTCATCACCATTCCTGCAAACGCGAAGGAGTTCCCCGAAGATGTGTGGTCATCGCTCCGCGCTCCTTCCGCTAATCCGGTGCTCACCATTCTTGATCACGAGAATGCGGTACTCGCAGCATTCCAAATTCTTGCCATGCGAAATCCGGCGCTGTACGCCAACCTTCGCTACAGGCTGGAAGAGCGTCTGACCAACGTCGTTGAACTCTCTTAATCTAAAATCACAAGGTCGAACCTTGTAACGCAACAGACCGCACGAGAGTGCAGTCTGTTTTTCTTTTCACGTCTTCCGGTGAGCGATAGGCTATTTTTTATCCACAAATGAAAGTGCCATCTTTTGCTCCTTTGGATCAAAGAGAGTGATCTTAAAGGTATATTTCTTTCCAAGTTCTAGTTTTTCACGAAGCTTCACATCTCCACCAAATTCAGAAATATGTACGAGGCCGGCGATACCTTCCTCAACGGAAGCAAGCGCACCGTGCTTGTTGTATTTGATGACCACCGCTTCGACGATTTTATCCTTCTGGTATTTGCTCTTTGCTTCAACCCACGGGTTCTCCTTCAAAGCTTTGATCGAGAGAGAGATTTTGCCTTCTTTGATCTCAATGATCTTTACAGTAACTTTGTCACTGACTTTAAAGAGTAGTCGCGGATCTTCAACGAGCGACCAGTCGATTTCAGAAATGTGCACCAGTCCTTCGAGCCCTTCTTCGAGTTTCACGAAGACGCCGAAATCAACAATGCCGGTAACGGTACCTTGCACCACATCTTCAACGCTGTATCGTCCGATGATTTTTTCTTTGTCTTTTTCAATCGGATTTTTCTCCGAGAAGATAAGTTTTCCTTCTTTTGGTAAGGCGGTAATGATTGATACTGAAATCTTCTTGCCCACGAGCTTTTTAAGCTCTTCAAGAATCTTATCCTTGTCACCGTCCTCTACGCGAGGGTAGTGCTCCGTCTTAAGCTGGGATGCGGGAAGGAATCCTGTGATGCCTTGCCATTCGATAATGAGGCCTCCTTTGTTCGCCTCGAGCACAGGGAGTAGAAGTACCGTCTTCTTCTTGATTGCCTCTTCCGCTTCCGTCCAGATAAGAGCTTGTCTCGCTTCCTTAAGTGAGAGCTCGATGTATCCTTCCTTATTATCAACATCTACCACCTTCGCGGCTACGCTGTCGCCGATGTTAAGACGCTTGATGATGTCACGAGCCTGCAAATATTCCTTACCGTAAATGATACCGGTGCCGTAGGGAGGCAGGTCGATAAAGACACCGTTTTTCTCGATGCCGATAACGCTTCCTTCGACGAGGTCACCAACGCTTGGTACGGTGACGCTATCGTTGAGGTACTTCGTCATCACCGTCTCCTTGATTGGCTTCTTGTCTGCAGTCTCTTCCTCTATTGTCTTCTTGGCCTTCTTCTCCTTCTTTTCCATTATCTCTTCTGTCTTTACAGGAGCAACAGCTTCTTCCGATGATTTTCCTAACAACTTATCCGTCAGTTTTTTTAACATAGTGTTCAATGTACAGTGTCCGCTTTTTATTTCGACGAGCGAGGATTTTGTGGACGCATTTTCATGCGGACATGAAATCCGAGTCGACGTCGAATCAAAAGGTTTAATACCCCGCGGCTCTGCCGCGGAATTGGGTCCACAGCTTGCCCTAGGGTAAACCTTTTATCGAGAATTGGCTAATTCCAACTCTGTTTCTAATAATACAAACGTGCGGGTTTACTCTGTACGTGCTAATAATCTAGCTTTGCCAGTATAATGAAGAAAGCTGAATTTGTCTAGATAATTGGTATTCGGGGGAGATGTGTGACATATTCAATAATAGAAAACAGAAAGGAATTTTCATGAACGAACTTGAGCAGCTTCAAAGCAAGATCAAGGCGCAGTTTCCCAAGGCCGAGACTAAGATAGATATTCCCGAAAGATCCGATGGCAACTTCTGGCTAGATACTAAGATCGACACCGGCAGTCTCACTGTCGAGTGGAGACCGGACGAAGGTTTCGGGTTCTATGCTTCCGACGCAGGCTACGGAGAAGGGCCGGAGAAGATCATCGAGGACGTCGATGTCGCGTTTCGGGAAGCTCTCATTCGCCTCACGCAATGAGCCCTATTTGCCTCTTATCGCCGCCCCCCGGCGATTTTTCTATCTTTCTCCTCTCTTCTGCTTTGCACTTTCGACTTTACACTTTTCACTTCTGTAGGTACGCAATCCAAAAATTTCGCTTGTATGAACGGTTGTTCATACGGGTGTAATGTGTTTCTTTATCAAGTTTGAGTATGGTGAACAATTTTCCGTAGGTGGCCGTAAAGTCTTCTCTGGTAAAGACACGCTCGGTAATCCCAAGTTCGGGCATGATGTAGGTATCTTTCTCGGGACCGGGGAATTGTTTGATTAAATATTTAGCATTCTCATCTGCGTCTTTACAAAGTGCTCGGACAAAGAAATACCCTCCGCTTTTCAGCACTCTATGAGTTTCTTTTATATACATCTCTCGCTCTGCCTCAGTGAGGGAATTGCCTGATGTCACATCGAGCACCATGTCGAAATGGTTGTCAGCGAAAGGGTAGGGTGCACCAATGCTTCCCTTGATATACGTCACGGTGAGCCCTTTCTCTTCAGACCGCGATTTCGCTAGCGAAATCGCGGTCGCTGAAATCTCAAGTCCCGTGACCTCGTTACCGAGTAGAGCTAGGTAGTTGGCATTGCGTCCCGTGCCGCAGCCTAGGTCAAGGATACACATATTCTCAGCTCGAACTTTCTCTTCTTTCTTTAGGAATTTCAAAAACTTAAGCACGCTCGACTGTGGCTTGTCATCGAGGGTGACAAGCTTACGGTCCCTGTATTCTTTTTCCCATTGTTTCTCTTGCATGGGGCAATAGTAACAAGTTCCGTCAAAAAAAGCAGGTGGTACAATTACAGCATGAAACTTTTTGCAAGATTAATACTGATACTTATTGTCGTGCTTGCGGCATTGTCTTTTTTTAACACCTACATCACTCCGTTTCCGGAAGAAAAGCTTCCTCTGCCTCCGCTCCCACCGGTCCTCAGCGTCGAAGAGATTGCGCGTAACGCTGTACGGGAAGAGATCGCGTCAATATCGCTTAGAAAAAAGGTGGGCCAGCTGCTTATCGCCGGCCTCGAAGGACAGGTAATCGATACTCACACTAAAAAACTTATTGAAGAGTATGGCGTTGGCGGATTCAACCTGCTCAAGCGAAATGTGAAGAATCGGGAACAGATTACGTCGCTCATCCGCGACTTACAGGCAAGCTCCAGTATTCCGCTTTTCATCGCTGTGGATCAAGAGGGCGGTAGCACGATACGGTTTTCTTTCCTCAAAGAACTCCAGAGCGAGCTTAGTATTAAAAGTACTAGCACCGCCTTCACGATCGCAAAGGCGCGAGGGCAGGAGCTTGCCGCTCTCGGCGTGAATATGAACTTTTCACCCGTACTAGACTCAGTAAGCGATAAAAAATCGTATTTGTATCCACGCACGTTCGGTACAACAACCGATGCGATTGGGCATCTTGGTGCGGCGATGGTGGAAGGGTATGAAGAGGGTGGGGTAGTCCCCGTGCCGAAACATTTCCCCGGCTATGGAAACATTGTTAACGATCCACATAAAAAAGAAGTGTCACTTTCGGTGAGTGAGCGAGATTTTGAAGAAGGACTTCTTCCTTTTGCCCGGGTGATCGGCTCGGTGGATGTGCCCGCCATCATGACGGCGCATATTGTCATCGACTCGATCGACTCGGCACCCGCAACTCTCTCGCCACGTATCCTCAACATTCTTCGCAACCGCTATGGGTTCGACGGAGTGATCATTACCGACGATCTTGAAATGGCGTCTACCGGATTGCCACCCGCGAAAGCGGCGGTACTCTCGATCAAAGCCGGAGCCGACATGGTGATCAGTACCCATACACCGAAAATTCACCTTGAAGTGCTGAATGCGCTTGAAGCGGCGGTAGTGTCCGGTGAACTGCCAATATCTCGCATCGACGAATCACTTGAACGGATTTCGCTGCTTAAGAAAAAGTATCTGAGATAAGATTGTAGCGTCCTGTACGCCACATTTGTGGCGTACAGGACGCTACAGAATGTGTCAGGAAGATTAGACATTAGATTTTATAAAAAAGAAAGGTAAATAAAAAAGCCGCGATCACCTTGATCGCGGCACCCTATTTCAATATTGAACTATGCAGCTTGTGCGACCTGCTGATGTGTCGTCAGGCTGCGGAAGAACGTCTGTGTTCCTCGGCGTAGCACGAGGACGTTGCCGTCTCGTTCCACCACGTCGGCGATCCGAAGATTGCCATTTCGTGTTTGGAACAGCGCCTTCTCGAGACGTCCTCCGCTGCTCCATCTCACAGGAGACGCTGGGATGTTGATGCCCCGGCTGTGTCGTCGGGCCGGAGGAGTTTTGGTCGCGATCACCGGCTGGAATGCCGGCAGCTCGACCACGGAAGGGAACATGGACCCGATCTCCGCCTGGAGGGCTGGAGCGTGGAGCGGCTGTCCTTCGTGGAAGTCCGTTTCAGGCAATTCGCGAGTCTCCACCGCTTTGGGGGTACGAGACGTCGAGTTGATGCCGAGCAAACTTCCGAACAGCAAACCGAACCAGTGTGTCAGTGTATTCATTGGATTCCTTTGTTTTTGGGATTTATTTGACGAACTTTTCTCTACATCTCGTAGCCACCCATAATTTAGGCGACCCGATATTCTGTGTATAATGATAGCATGTATGAGCAAATTTGTCAAGCACAACAGCCGTGAATACAAAAACTCATCCCCGCGTCGGTAGAGCCATGATCTGGTACGAAAGTAATATCCGCACATAATGAAGTAGATATCCATTCACCGACCGTGCAAATGACGTGACGAGATGCAGATGCTCCTTCAGGTAATCA
>DATDYB010000014.1:0-3827 GCA_036517115.1 Minisyncoccota bacterium
AACTTTCCGTGTCGACCATCCTTTGCGGACGAGGAGCTGAGCAGCCTCCTTTCTGATGCGAGGCATGTGGGGATTTTTGGTGTATGGCATATATCGACCATCCTAAATCATTAGGTGATGCCAAGCTATTGAACCATTACGCCTTATTTGACAATGCTACTATAATATGTTAATATAGAAACCAGAAGTACACTACAACAATTAAAAGAAAGATTCACGATGTCACAGTACACTTGTAAGCTTTTGACCGACGATGGGGTATTCTATGTTGCCTTTTGTAACACCGTTGACCAGTTTATCTCGAAAGCTTTTCGGAAAGTCTCAGATGTTGCACATGTGTTAAGTAGAATATTCCGCGAGCCGGTATCTGAATCAGATTGTCGCGAATGTGCGAATCACCACGTGTTCGATATGCGCAGAGAAGCGCGCTACCGCGCACTCGTCCTTATCGAAAAGCTAAAACGTGGCGAACCCCTATCAAACACAGAAGCTGCAGAAATGTATCGCTTCCACGAGTTTCTTGCAGCGACGGTTGCGCCCCATCAGAGCGGCCTTGAAAAAGATGTGCCAAAAATCGAGAGTTGGATCAAGGGTCTTGGCTTGAGGACAAAAATTCCTGAGATTGCCAAATATGACTGGTGGGAAATGATGACCGATCGGGCATGCTATCCCGCATTTCAGATACACCGATATAGAGACCGAGGGTATGCCAGAGATACTGAAACTCTTGCCGCGACACTGCCTGAACAGCGAAAGCTAGCAGGCTTGTATGTTGGACACATGGCTTCTGTCGCCAGACTAACAGGGCCTCGGAAACAATCACCGACCAAGATTGTCGAGAAGTTCCGTAACAAATTCTTCAGGTGATGGATCATGAGGGCAAGTGCTTAGGCACTGCCCTCTTTTTATTTCCTCCCCATCGCCAAGCCAATCAAATGATCGAGAAAATCTGAAAGTTTGCAGCCAATAGCATGCAACGCTTTTGGAAATAAGGATTCCTCCGTCATTCCGGGAAGCGTATTTGTCTCCAAAATATAAATACCTCGTCGAGGATGTACCATGAAATCCGAGCGGGAGTAGTGTCGAAGTCCCAAGGCCTTGTGAGCGAGCTTTGCCGCATGCTGGATTGCATGGCTCTCCTCCCTAGTAAAATTACCTGGGCAAATTATCTCGTGAGCCTCCGCCGCGTATTTCGAATTATAATCAAAAAAATGAGAACCCTTAGCGCGAACCTCGACGGGAATGAGCGAGTAGGCTCCCTGCCCTCTGAAATCGTCGATCACTCCACAAGAGGCTTCTTTTCCTCCGATGTATTCTTCCAAAAAGGCATCGACACGCATGTCAAAAATTTTAGCGAGACCGATTTCAAGTTCCATCACATTTCTTGCTACAGTCACCCCCACCGACGAACCTGCACCAACCGGCTTTACCACTCTAGGGTTCGGAAAGGTCTTGTGAAGATGTACGGCGTATTCATGAATATTACCCGGCCTTTCGATCGGTATGTGATAGGGCGTCTTAATGCCTGCCTGTGCATAGATTTTCTTCGCAAGAAGCTTGTGCATACCCAGAGCCGAACCTAAAGGATCGGAGCCGGTGTAGGGAATATTGTGATGATGCAGAAGCTGCTGAACTTTTCCATCTTCCCCATATTCGCCGTGAAGCGCATTCACTACCACATCGGAGTGGCTGAGCACCGAGTGGGGCTCACGCGGCAAGCCGTCGACATGCCACACACCGTCACGTGAAATGAGCACATCAATCGGATGGTACTGCTCGGATAAATTTTTGAGAATAGTATTCCCCGTCAAGAGTGACACGTCGTACTCAGATGACGGCCCTCCCCGGAGCACTGCTACGCGAATTTTTGACACTATTACAGTATATCAGACATATATAGATCCACGTGGTATTGACCCTATAGTTTGACTTCGACTCGAACGCTGTGTACGAGAGTACTCGTCCACGCGTCTTCGCTCGTCAAAATAAAAAGCCGGCGTTGTGGATGCCGGCTCGATACTCCTTGTATTTCATATTAGCGTCACCGTAAAGATACCATATATGCAAGAAATGTAAAAGAGGAGCCGACACCATGAAGTGTCGGCTGAGGGGAAACATTAGGGGAATAACTACCCGAACTGTGTATATATCGCTGTGACTTTTCGAATCTTGGGCGATACTAAACGAGTCTCTTGATTGAACGGAGAAACGCTCTTACACGACTTCCTTTGACTGATTTGTTCTACAGAAATGCTACCACAGGTGAAATATATATCAAGCTAATCAGTGGGTAATCGGCCCCTTCTCTTGCGGTGATACTTAATGGCAAAACGATGTGCCTCGCTGTTCAATAAGAGAATCTCTTTTTTATACTTCTCTGCAAGTTCCCCGTCCCCCAAGATCCTCAAGGGTTTATGCCGGTCGTCCTTTACTACCGATACAACCGCGATATCAAAACCGCGCTCGCGAAGTAGTGCTTCCGCCGCGTTTTTTTGTGCGGCGCCTCCATCAACAACGATGAGATTGGGAAATGTCCACTCTGTATGGTTAAGCCTACGGTCGAGCACTTCTTTAAGTCCAGCAATATCATTCACACCCTTCGTGCGCCTGATCTTAAATAACCTGTAGTCTGATTTCTTTATGTGACCATCCTCGTACACCACCATTACTCCGCCGGTGTTTTGCCCCGACATATGGGCGATATCATACCCCTCGATACGAAAGAGTGCATGTGGAGTCCCTGGCTCTTCCCCGTGTCGATTCCTTTTGTCTTCCGCTTTGATAAGTGTCACATCCTTGATGTGAGTAAGAGAGAAAATAGTCCTCTTGATCTCCCCTGCTTTTTCAAACTCCTGTCGCTTCGCGCACTCCTTCATCTCTTTCTCAAGCTGTTGTACGAGCTCATGCTTCCTACCCTCAAAAAATATTTTGATATTTCGAATTTGTTTACGGTATTCTTCCTTTGAGATTTCTCCTGTACACACCCCAGGACACAACCCTATCTGTCGCGCGAAACACTGCTTACATCCTACAATTTCACTTTCCTCCGCCGCAGACGACATTCTCACATTCTTAAGAATGTTGGGATGACGTTTTTGAACTGTATGGTTTAATCTATTTTTTAATTTTTCGATCTGTTCAGAACAAGGAACACACTTTTGATCGCGGTAAGGGAAAATGCGACGGATGATTTTCAAAGCTTCTTTCAGCACACTTCCCTGTGGATAAGGCCCGAAAAGCCACTTAATTTTTACAGGAGCTTTGCCTGTCGCCTTCCATGCCTCAATATCTTTACCTCGCACTAGGAGAATGGTTGGAAAATCTTCGTCAGTGAACACGACATAATTAAAGCTCTTATCATCCTTCTCTTTAGTATTACAAGTAGGCTGATATTTTTTAATTTCGTTGGCTTCAAGGATGACGGCCTCAAGCACAGAGTCGGTTTTTACCCACTCGATGGTCGTCGCTCTTGTCACCATATCCACGATCAAAGGACCGCGTGTTTGGATAACGTCGTCCTTGAAATAGCTTTTCACTCTGTCACGGAGTGAGGTGGCTTTCCCAATATAAAGAATCTCTTTGTTCGGTGCAATGAAAAAATACACCCCGGGGACATCGGGAATCTTCATTTTTAGTAACTCTTGACTTTTCATATTTTTAATAGTAGCATCCTTTTTAGATAGATCACCTACACGGAGCCCCGAATCCGAACACCTGAGTTAAACTAATAATTTCTTTTTCATCATACCACGCACCCGTGGTTTGTTTTGTTTCTGGAGCTCACGTGCGAATGCCTCACGAGGAGTTTTGAAGCGGAGACACTCCAT
>DATDYB010000015.1:0-12616 GCA_036517115.1 Minisyncoccota bacterium
ACCGTTCCGATGATGGAAAAGATAAGAATGGCTATGCTGGTTCTTGTGCTCATTACTTTGACTGGTTCATTCAATTTCATAAAAAATTCCGCTCACTTCTGATAAGAGTGGCGGTGTCCGTGTTCGACAAACACAAAGCCCGCCACCAGGAGGTCTTGCGACCCTACAGGAGTTTCCCCCTGCAACATTAGGCATGCCCTGAATGACGGGTTCTCTATGCCTAATGATTTTCTGACCATGCCAACGCCGAAGCGATGGTTTAGGTCATGCAACTTATTCAGTTGTATCTACATGGTAATACTTGCCGGAGCATATGTACAACGGCCTTACGCGATATACTTTTGCCATGCGAAAAAGCACGAGAATTCTAGGAGTAGTAATTCTTGCGCTTCTTGTCATGACGTTTTGCATTTGGTCTGCGGTTTGGCAAGTTTCGACTGGTGGCAAACTAACAGTGACGTTCTTGAACATTGGTCAAGGCGATGCCGTGTTCATTCAGTCTCCGAGTGGAGGCCAAGCGCTTATAGATGGTGGACCCGATTCTTCGGTCTTGCGCGAACTCTCAAAGGTGATGCCATGGTGGGATCGTTCTCTCGATGTCGTTATCGGTACGCATCCCGATGCAGACCACATTGGCGGATTGATTGATGTCCTTCAACGCTACGATGTTTCATATATCTTGCAATCGAGCGTGCAAGGCTCAACGCCGATATGGCACTCGTTTGAAGATGCAATTTCAACCGATGAGAAAAAAGGAACGAAAATCATCACTGCAAAACGTGGACAAATTATCGACCTTGGCGATGGTGCATACCTCGAAGTGCTCTCACCAGACCGCGACGTGCCACATGTGGATACAAATGTCGGGTGTGTCGTCACGCGGCTCGTCTATGGCAACACTTCATTTATGCTCTCATGCGATGCGCCACAAGCGATAGAGAATTATCTTGTCTCACTGGATGGAGCAAATCTGCACTCGAATGTTTTGAAAGCAGGACATCATGGTTCAAAAACTTCCTCTTCACTGCTATTTGTCGGTTTTGTGAATCCTGAATACGCTGTCTACTCACGCGGTTGCAACAACAAGTACGGCCATCCTAATCAGGAAACAATCGCCACATTTGCGAAGTTTGGAATCCCGACACTCGACACTTGTAAAGACGGTGCGATTACGTTTGTCTCAGATGGAAAAATTGTTAGCCACGTCCAGTAAAATCAAACCTTTGCACTTTCGATTGCAGCAATCTTTTCTTCAGATATACCATAAAGTCTATATACGAGAGCATCAATATTTTCGTTAAGAGATTGAATTTCGTTTCGTAGCAGTGATATGTCAGGCCTCTTACTCGTAAGAAAATCCATTAGCTCCATCCTTTTGTGGATACCGACTTTTATCTTAGAAAATCGAATGAGCTCATCGAAATCGATCGAATCCCAATTATCTAGTTTCTTTGGCACCTTTTCTAAGCCAAGTTCATGAGCAAGAAGTTCTTTAATTTTCCTAAGCTGTTCAAGAAGTTGCTGATTAAGCTGTAATAAGCGAGACGAAGTCGTGGATAAGGTGTCGATTGCGTCTTGGCTTAATTTTGGGATTGGAAGTAGGCCAACTGTTCTTGCTTGTATTTCCGAAAACACTTTTTTTGTAGACTTATATTTGTTTACATAATAATAGTTAATCAGGGCTGAATTCAGGATGGCTAGCAAGGCTTTCAAATCAGTTTTGCTATCTTCTTTTGGCGTAATGACCACTAATGTATTCAATGCAAAATAATCACTATCGTCATATGTGAAGATAAGATTGGATGAAACTCGCCTGAATAAGAGTTTGGGTTGAAGAAATATATCTTTCGTTTTACAAGAATGAATCCGTGACAAGTCGTATTCAAGATATTCGCCTGTCCACGTCAAAGAATATCTGTTGATATTTTTCCCATCAATCAGCTTGTAATATCCTTCTCTGAAGTCACGCTTTACACTCAAGCTCTTATCTCCTTTGAGCGCAATCGCCTGATTTATGTTCACTAGAGAACTAAGCGGCGGAAAAGCTAACGCATCAATGTTTTTACAAATATCATTGTTCCGAATGTCGATGATGTAGTCTTTGCCTGCTGCCATCTCTTCCAAATCAATTTGGCCTGTGTGGATAACGTCTTCCGAACTTTGCTGGAAAACATCGGCGTGTTTAAGTTGAGATTTTTTGGCCAACAAAGTTATATTTTCAACTATTGCATCGGCGAATGGCATGTGCGGATAGCTGATTATCTGCGATATAGATAGATCTTCCACCAACAGCTTCCGTGTGTCTGCATAATATTCTTGTGTAAGCAATGTGTTGGGAATTATGTAGCCAAGATAGCCAGTGTCTTTTACCAAATCTGCTGCAAGATGAATAAAAAAGATAAATGTGTTCAATCGACCACCTGATGTTTTATACCTGTTAAGCAGATATTTCTTTTCAGCTTCTGTAGTCGTTTCTACTTTGCTCAACTGTACGTAAGGCGGATTGCCAATCACTACATCAAAACCACCTTTCTGCATAATTTTGGGGAACTCCTTTTGCCAATCGAACGCTCTTTCTCCTGCAATCGCGGGGTCGTCAATCAAACTATTACCGCATTTGATATTTTCCTTTAGTGTCACCAACTTCTGACCTTTCTGAGCAGACTTTAACCACAAAGAGAGCTTCGTGAGTTCAACGCTTTCTGGATTCAAATCTACCCCGTAAAGATTGTCTTGGAGAAGAGATTTTACATACTCCTCGGTATCCAAAAAATTTGCAGCCCCATGAAGCTCCGAGGTAATCTTCCCAACTCTTTTGTGTTCCGACAATAGAAAATCAAACGCCTTGACCAGAAAAGCACCTGAGCCGCATGCGGGGTCCAATACCTTTAGACTCCGGAGGAGTTGTTGATATTCAGTGTAGGCCTCAAGTGCCCTTTTATTATAGGTTTCGCTCTTTATTCGTTCACTGTCGAGCTTATATTTTTCAAAAATCTCAGTCTCTCGTTCGTTTAAATACTTGCCAAGAGAATTCTTTACGATGTAATCGACAATGTATTCAGGAGTGTAGTATATTCCTTCTTTTTTTCTTTTACCGTCTTTCTTGTCCAACTCTGCATCTTCACTTTTTGAATAACTTTTCAACTTCTCCAAATCGGAAATGGACTGCTCAAAAATATGCCCGAGAATATTTACGGATAGATCTTCAGCAAAGTCGAATCTGGAAAGTCCGACGAAGCGCTTACAAGTCTCGTCGCTAATTTTCAACTTGTTCAAATCCTCATCTAATTTGAAAAGTTCACCATTGTAGCCGTAAGGAACGCCTAACCTCTCGCTTCCCTCATCAATCGCCAGAAAGAACCTTTTCATCGTTTCCCAGACCGGCTCGGCAAGAGCACCTTTCTGAGCATATTCAACAACCTCGGATAACTTGTTTTCAGGCAATAACCCTGAGTCCTCGAAGAAACAAATGAGAACCACGCGGTCTATAATCTTTTGTGCTTTTTCGACGATGTGCGTATAAAAATCACTTCGCTTTATGTCTTTATTGTTTTGAACGATGTCCCGAATCAGGTCTTGTCGTAGTTGTTTGTATTGGGCATAAAACTTGCTCGTTATCTCTTCCTGCTCAATGCGAATCGCGGAAAGTAGTTTCTCTGTTTCTGTCTGACCTTTCTCGATTACAAAATGCTCTGCCGCCAGTAAAAAATAAAACTTACGGAATTGAAAGTAATCGTCTTTCGGGTCAACAAGTTCTGGCAAAGTGAATCTCTCGTAATCAAGTTGGTTGTCGCGAAAAATACGTATTTCAAAGAAATTCGTGACTATGACAAAGCCACACTCCTTGAATAGTGGCTTGTATTTAAATCCCTGTTGAACGGGACTCAAGTTGCTCTGTCGGTGTTGAGATTTGTCTAGAGAAGTGTTGGCATCTTTAATTTCAACCACCGCAATAACGCGCTTGCTTTTATTGGTGAAATATCCGAGTGTCGCATCCGGTATCTGCCCTCCCTTTGTTTCGGTATTGTCTTTTGGTTGAATGGTGTAGACATCTTTTGGGAATGCAGCGTATCCAAGCACCTTGAGAAAAATATCGGAGTTAAAAGCTTGCTCACATTGAGTCTCGGTTTTTTTCTGCAATTCCCCGCTTTCATAGGCATCGTGCCACGCTTTGATAATCTCCAATTTCTCTTTAGAGCCTTGAACTATGCTTTTTTCAACCTGCTCTTTGATGATTCTGTTTTTGAACAGTCCAGCCATAGGATAGGGCGATTGTACCAATAAAATATGAGATTGCTCACATAATTCGAAAATGGACTTATTCCCCGTTTCTCTATAGAGTCTTGGTATGAATGAAGAGGAACTGAAAGAGCACTACAAAAAGCATTTTGATGAAAGAGATGAGCAAACCAGAGCCATAGTAAGTCTTATAGACAAGGGGAAAAGAAAGGTTGTCGTTGTGGCAGGACCCGGTACAGGCAAAACTACTCTTTTTTCGAAAGTCCTCGAAACAAAAAGTGGACAAACACTCACCCTCTCATTCGTCAACGCTCTTGTGAATGATTTGTCACTGGGATTGTTTGGGCTCTCTGAGGTAAGAACGCTACACGGATTCTCTACAAGTTTTTTGAAGAAGAAAAAAATAGGAGCAACTATTTTCCCGAAACTCTCTAATGTAATTCGTGAAGATGCACAAGTCTTGACAGGAGAATCAGGAATCGACTTTGAGAAGATATTTCAAGAAGGAGAAAAAGATGAGGAGCATCTTAAGTTCTATAAAAAACGAAAGGACTATTACGGCAACTACTACGGTTATTCAGATGTTGTGTATGCACTGGTCAAGTATTTTGAGCTCGAAAAGCACAAAAAAGACATCCCCACCTACGACCAAATTGTGGTGGATGAGTTTCAGGATTTCAACCAGATAGAAGTGGCGCTTATTGATTTGCTTGCTGAAAAGAGTCCTATTTTAATTGCAGGAGACGATGACCAATCTTTGTATATAGACCTTAAGGGCGCGAAACCTAAGCATATCCGAGACAGACACAGTGACAAGAAGTTGGGATACGAGTCACCTCCACTGACTTACTGCTCTCGGAGTACGGAGGTCATTGTTAGTGCAGTCAACGATTTCGTAAAGCGGGCAATAAAGGAGGGTCTTCTAAAGGGTAGGGTTAAGAAAAGCTACCAATACTTCCCATGTAAAGAAATGGATTCGCATGGTAAAAAACACTCGCAAATAATTTTTCAACCGGCGTATGCAAAGTTCCTCTCTCCCTTCTTTAAAGAAGAGATATCAGCACTGGCGACAATAGAGAAAAAGAAGTTTGAGGTACTTATCATAGTACCGAACGCTCTTAAGAAAGTTCGCTTCCCTGTTATAGCAAGCGCCTTGAGGAAGGCGGGATTCAAGAATATTAACTACTCAGAAGCGACAGAAAAAGATCTGACATATCTGGACGGTTTCTCTCTTCTCATCGAAGAGCCCGAGAGTAATCTCGGGTGGAGAGTGTTGGCACAACTGATGACAGAGAAAAGTGACCTTGAGTCATTGTTAAAAGAAACTGATACCTCTCCTGAAAAGAAGGTTTGTGAGATGGTGAATAAGGATTGCCACGAAAAAGTCACTAGGATTTTGGGGACCCTCAAAAAAATATTAGCAGATGAGCCAGTCGAGCATGAGCTTATTCAGGAACTTTTGGAAGTGCTTGGTTATGACTTTGCGGGTGTAGCGGTTGAAAAAATCAAAGAGGTTTTCTACTCAAAAGAATTCACCTCTCCGGAAATGAGGGGTGTTAAGGATATCTCAATAACAATCACAACAATCCTCGGGTCAAAAGGTCTAGCTGCCGACTACGTTTTTCTAATGGATTTCTCGGATAAAACCTTTGGCAAAGGAAAACCGACTGACCAAAATGCCTATGACTTCATAGTTGCAATGACCAGGGCGAGGAAAAGAATTTATCTTGTCTCCCCTGATGACAAGGAAGCGACTTTTCTTCATTGGATAGAAAAGGAGAGGGTGGATAAAAGATCCCCCTTTATCCGTAAGTTAGATGAGTGACTCTACGTTCACGCCTCGTGAATGTTTCTACTCTAGTTGGTGGTCTCTACCTTCTTAAACGTGACATAAAAAACTGACAAAAATCGCGAAAAGTATCCGCCATCCTATATGGCGCAATGTAGGCCTATTTTTTTTATTTCAATTCATTACTTTCAAACGTCCTCACAAATTCTGTGAGATTCTGCTCTGACACGTAGTACCGCTTCCCAGAGTTCTTTCCTGTGGTGATTGGTTTGAGTATGTGTTGGTAGTCCTCCATGTATTTGAGGACGACCTTATAGCTCGTAATCCAGTAAATCCTCTTACTCTCCCATACCTCACGTGCACTAAGTAGCTTTTTCATAGATGGTATCTCCATTAACTCATTGATAATGATTCATTCTGGATGATTGTGGGGGCATCGGACAGGCCTTCTGCCGTTGCCTTGAGTATACGCTTCCTATTGCTCATAAGGGTCATTCGCCTCTTTTCCTTCATGTTTGTGAACCTCACGCGAAAGACGAATGGATACATTGTGTCCACACCGTCAAAACGGTGTGTACGCAATATATCTTCCGTACCTGTTTCTGTGTCTCTACCGTTTAAACGTGGTGGACACAATATTTCCTTTGTTTGGTTGACGGATTGGCCATTTTTAGGGGCAAAATGTCCAGTAATTGGCACATTCATCCGCACTTCGGCCAACTCTCTATGCTTATATATGTGAATGTTGCTCACCAAGAGATGGATAATCTCTGCCCTTTGCTCGTAGGTCGCATTTTCCATCTTGGCTTTCAATTCGTCGAACAGGTTCTTAAAGTGCTCTGCGCTTGCCCTCACTTCGCCTTTCCTTAGAAGCTTTTGATTTAGGAGAGCGACTTCATTCCTGATTTTCTCTTCGTCTCTCTTGCACTCCTCGATTTTCTTTTGAAACTCGGCATATTCCATCGTGTCGCTCGCCTCGTACACCTGACTGATTCTCTTTTTCTTCAGCGCAATAGCTTTGAGTCGCGTATCCGCCTCTTCCCGTTTTTTCTCCGCATCCTTTACAGGGATACCTACCTCGTGCTCTTTCAATTTATCCAGCATGTAATCTGGATTTGTGAGCAGCTCTTTCATCGTGTCCCAGATTGACTCCAGTCTCGCTTCACTGATGTCTCCGCACGAACGACAGCGAGTACTCTCCACGAGATGTTCCCGCTTCCATTTTGCCTCTCTCCCGCCGTGATAGAACTTCAGTATCTTTTGCTCCGATGTCTTTGGCGGCTTATTGCCAGCAAACATTTTAAGTCCACATGCCCCGCAAGTCAGAAGTTTATTGAACAGGTACACGGTCTTTATATTCCGAGCCGCCATGTGTCGGTTGAGAAGGAGTTGCTTCTTACCAAGCTCAAACTGCTCTGGTGTGATTATTTTTTCAGTCGTAAAAGAGATCCATTGTTTTTTGTCGTACTGCTGGTCATCGTCCACAAGTACGGACAGTCGTTTTCTTCCTCGCTTGTATCTATAAAAGTCGTCGGTGCCCGTGTATATCGGATTGCACAAAATCCGCGCGATGCTCGACTTGTGCCAGTAGCCCTTATTCTCTTCCCGCTTCCGTTTCTTCAACGCATAACATGGCACCTTCAATTCGTTGGCACGTTTTTGTATGCCACTTAAAGAAAGTTTCTCGTCTACAAGCCATCTAAAAAATGATTGCACCCATTCGGCTTCTTCCTTATGAATCATCAACCGCTTCTTCTTTCCCTTTTTCAATCTGTATCCGTAGGGTGGTGTACCCCATACCCAGCCACCATCTTTTGCCGCGCGTTTCCTACCGCTCTGCATTCTCAATTTGATTGCTTCACGCTCCGCCTCCGAGATGCTTCCGAGAATAGTTGTTATTAGTCTGCCGAACACAGGGTCGGACGTATCAAACGGTTCTGTTGTGGAGCGAAAGGCAACGCCGATGTTGGTGAGAGTATCAATCGCCCCGAGCAGAAATTTCGTATTGCGGAAAAACCGGTCGAACTTATAGACCAAAATGACATCGAACTCCTTGTTGGCGGCATCAGCAAACATGCGGCTCATCGCTGGTCGTTCTTCAATAGGCAAGCTCCCAGAAAATCCATCGTCGTAATAAATGTGCCGCTTCTCGTCGAGAGAGTAGTTGGGTTGCGACTTACAAAAAGCAATCAGCCTTTCCCTCTGAACGATGGGACCGTACTTCTCGGTCTGCTCGTCGGTGCTCACGCGGATATATATCGCACACCTTGTTTGTTTTTCAGTCTTCGTATCCATATTTTTTCATGTCGCTCTCGATTTGCTCCCTGCGAAACGCGAGTAGTTCGCTGGAGGCCATCGTTTCAAGCGGGGTGGTCTTTAAGTGAATAAGCTCTCTCGCCATGTCTTCAGGACTCATAGCTTCGACTCCGGCTATGACGTCTGCAATCAGTGCGTCTCTCAAATCCTCGATGTTCATAAAATGGCTCTAAATAAGGTTATCTTTAATATATACATTGTTATAGGTCGTTATACGAATGTACATATATTTCTGGGTGGGTTTGTTAACAACTTGAAACGAGTAAACGATCTAAGGGTTCGTGGACAGGGATATTTCAGGCGAGATGGGCATCGACAACCACAATCCATTTTCCCCCTACGAAATCGCGTGACACTTCTTCCTCTTCTAAATCAACATGCCCCCACTCGACACGTGGCCTCTCGTTCTTGTTTTGCTCGAACACCCTCAGCTTTTCGTCATATACGTCTTTGGTGAGAATGACGGCATTTTTGTCCGAACCACTCGATTGGCATTTATTTTGTGGAAAGTAGTTGAACTTCCCTCGACCGATGCCTAACCAGTCAACGTCAAGCGAAATATCATCACTCGTAAGCCATCCTTGGCATCGCATCTTCCTTTTGGCGAAGTTTTGACGCGCATATTCCACGGCATCGTCGCTGGTCTTTGCTCTTTCCTTGTTGAAGGTGGTGAAGATTATGCAGTACATATTTTGTAAGGGGCAACGGGGCAGTATCTATATATGACTGCCTTACTGCCCCTGTTCCTTGAGCGCTAGCTTGTAATGCTTCTCCTTGCCTCGCTGGATTTCGACAAGCAATTTGTCTTTGACGAGTTGGCGTATCGCATCGCTGGTATTCTTGTCGCCGACACCAGTCTCTTTCTTGACTGCCGCGAGAATGTCTTTGCGTGTCAGTTCGGTATCCGGCTCAAACAGGGTAAGTGTCGCGTCCATCGCCTGTTCAATCTTTCGCTTTGCTGGCTCAACTTCGACGAGGTCGGCAAAAAGCATCTTCCCGCTCTCTTCCGTTAAGGATATTTGGAACATCGGCACTTTTTTGCCACGGCGTGCCTTTTCGTGCAGTACTTGAATTTCATCGGAAACATCGTCGCTCGTTATTTTCCTTACTACGATGAGCGAGTCGAGTCGTCCGAGTAGCGCAGAAGAACCTCGCAGTGCCTGTGCGTAGCCGAACTTCATAATCGAATCCTTGCGGAGATGGTGGATATACAACACCCCTGCTCCCACTTCGTTGAATTTCTGCAACGCTTCCATGACTCTGGCCGTGTCCTCTGCTGAATTCTCGGGCTTCGAGTGCATTGCAACGTAAGGGTCAAAAATGACAAGCGAGATTTCATTTTTCTGGACAGTCGCCAGTAGCCGCGCGAGGTCGCTCTCATTATCTAGCTTGAATCCTCCCGTAATATGGAAAAATATCGGAAGGTCTTCAACGTAGTCGAGCATTTTTGCTCGCTTCCACATCTCGTCGATTCCGCTCTCCTCGTCCACGATGAGGACGTTCCCTTTGAGTGTCGGGAACTTTCCGAACAGCGGCTTTCCGCTTGCAATAGATTTTGCAATTTCGAGCATGACCCAGCTCTTACCGACACCCGGATGGCCGCTGAGTGCCGTAATGCCTCGATGCGGCACCAACGGGTCTATGAGGAAAGGGTATGTCGTCGGCTCGTATGCGAGCAGGTCTGCGACCGACAGTAGCTTGCGTTCTCTCGACGGTGCATCACCAGACACTTCACCCCTCTCGTGTCGTTCACGAATGTCTTCGTAGACTTTGTGAACCTCCTCATCTGGAAGCGGAGGGATATTCTGCTCGTTCCATGCTTTCAGAAGCGGCAACGCCACGCTATCGCGGTCTCTGCGCGGTATGTGCGCCATCAGCTTGCCAGCCACGCGCACAGCCGCGTCATGTCGCTGGCCTTCAGTCACGCCGTCCATCACTCCGCCCCATGTGTCGTTAGGAATAGTCGCGGGCTTCACTTCTTTTGCTTGGACATTCTTTGGTTTTTTGTAGAGCCAGTCCGGCAATTCGGCAAGCGGAGTGTCGAGGCCGACAATCCATTCATACTTTTCACCGGAGCGATGCAGTGATGGTGGTGCGATGGCATAACCGTGGTCGCCTCTAAGGTCGATTTTTCTGCTCTGGATTCGGACCCTGTTCTTCACTTCGCATCCGGGGTGTCTAAAGTACCAGTGCTTTCCTCCACCGCCCGTTTTTACCGTCGGCGTTACGGGTATTTCGAGTCCTGTTATATCACAGTCGGCCTCGGCATCCAGAACGACGACGCCCGAAAGCCGCCCCGTGATAATGGCCACGCCTGCTGGTTTCAAGTTGAAGAACCACTCGGCCATCTCATCTTCCGTTGGCCGCTGATTCTGATATTTTTCCCAGACGAACATAGGCTTTTTATCCTGCCCCACCGGAATGACTGAAAATCCCCGCTTGAGATATTCCAGCGCTTGCTTGTAAACCTCCGCTTCGTGGTCTGCGTTATTTACTGTCGTGCTTGTTATTTTTTGCATAATTTTTTATGAGCGATGGTCGCGCGTTGTTGGTGCGCTGAGGGTTGGGAACTCAAGCCAACCCCCGCGCCCAACTTAGCTAGTAATCACGACGCTAACTCTGTTGATGATCTCGAAAAAGGTGCGCCAGATTCGCTGCAGTTCCTCTGGCGAAGCTTCATCGTCTCCGAGAAGCTCTACTCGCACCTTTTCCTTGCTCACCATCTCTCTATTGTGGAGAAGCCGGTTTTTCAAAAGGTCGAATAAAAAAATGCCCCTGTGGAAAAGGGCAATGTTGCTCGTGTTGCTCGATTTTGTAGAGCCTATTTTTTAGAGGGGGCAAGCTTTTGCCCTTTTTTCTCCTCAACAATCAACAGAATCCCGCCTTTCGTCGTAATGGTTATTGGAAAACTTTTTTTCAAAGCTTTACCGATGTCCTTAGCCATGTCTCCGACACTCTGTATTCCACCATCGTTATATCTGTCGGTTTTTGTGTTGAATGACAATCCGATTTGAGCGGCGACAAAACGAGCTTCAAGCGGTTTGCCCGAAGCTTTCAGCGTTCCAGACACCTTGTGCCTTTTGTTTTTCCACAAAAGCTTAAAAAGTTTCAACCTCGCAGTATCTCCACTCTCTCTTTTCTGGAAAGTGTATGTTTCGTCGAGATACGCTAGAGTGACAGTCGCACTATTCCACCTGACGCGAGAACTTTTAATCTTTTGGTTTGCACTCTGATTTACAAAGTCGAGGATGTCTTGCAGAGCATCGAGGTCGAGAACTTTTACTTTCCATTGTTTGGTGTGGCCGATATCTTCCTCGCTATCTATGTCGTCGTAGTGTGTGAATTCATATACGGGAGATTCTTCACACTCTGCAATTTTTTGGTCATTCAAATACTTAAAAAATCGGAGCATATTTTCCGTTGAACGATACGAGGGTTTTTCTTCGCCAGAATATGAATCAACTATGTATCTGTGCCCCTCAGTGGGGAATTCGTCTGAAAATCCTGTTAGCTCATGGAGGTACCGCTTGATTTGAGAGGTCGTCTCAAAAGGAAAAACGCTTTGCATGATAATACTCTAGCAGACCAAAATGATGGCAAGAAGGCAATGGTATATATGGTTGCCACATTGCCTGTGTTCTCGAATCCTTTATTGCCCTTGCGGGAGGGTAAGCCAATGGAAACCACATACTTACACCAGACGTGTCTCTCAGGGCATCGTGGGGCACGGGCGAATGGTCGAAGTGCCTACCCCAACCTAAACGTGGGCATTTTATTGTGTGCAGCTATTTCGATGCCCACTTCGTTTGTTGTCGTATGCACGAAGGGAAAAGCGATATGAACCCTGCGGAAGCCTCACGCTAATTGCCGCTCAAAGCGTCGTAAACGACTTTTCCTGCGACCACCATGCGCGTTAGAATCCAATGCTCCTTAACCAGCATCATTTCTACCGTCCAGTCATTGCGTATCATGGCTCCGAAGCTGTTTTGCGAATCAACATATGAACGTACCCGATACACCCCGTCGTTGTTTTCAGCACCCTCTGGCGTATTTATTTTGACCGCGTCGTACGGCAACGGAGGGAATTTCGCAGTTGAAGGAGATTTGAGTGCTTGCAACACAAACTGCTGTGCTTGGATATGTAAATCTATTTCGTCTGGCGCATAGACACTCTTTGTTTGAGTAGACGAATTTCCTGAACTCGACGAAGACCCTGAAAAGAAACCCACTAAGATAACCGTTCCGATGATGGAAAAGATAAGAATGGCTATG
>DATDYB010000016.1:0-7960 GCA_036517115.1 Minisyncoccota bacterium
TTGAGGATATTGCGATTATGCGTGCAATTCCCAATATAAAAGTTTTTGCACCCTGTGATGTTTGGGAGGCGAAAAGAGTTACCTATGAGATTTCAAAAGTTGTCGGCCCCTGCTATGTTCGCTATGCCCGCGAGAAAACGACGGTTTTCACCACCGAAGAGACGCCGTTTGAAATTGGAAAGGCGCAAACATTTTTTAAGCCCATAGCGGGCAAACCAGATGTGGCGATCATCGTCACGGGCGGCTTGGTTTCAAACGCACTCATTGCCGCCAGGGAATTGGAAAAAGAAAAAATTGGTGTCACGGTCATTAACATCGCAACCATTAAGCCGCTTGATACTAAGGCAGTCATACGAGCAGCGGAAGAGGCCGGAGCACTTGTCACTGTTGAGGAGCATCAACTACATGGTGGACTCGGCTCACTCATTGCAGAAACCATAGCAGAGCATCATCCTGTACCGATCGAGTTTGTGGCTGTTCGTGACCAATTTGGTCAATCAGGTACACTGTCTGAACTCATCGAACATTACGGCCTCGGTGTTACAGGAATCAAAGATGCCGTAAAGCGTGTACTGCAGAGGAAAAAACAAGGTTCGACCTTGTAAAAATGTATGACTAGAAATATATCTTTTTCGTTGGGTGAGTTCTATCACCTCTATAATCGAGGTACAGAAAAACGAAAAATTTTTTTAAACAAAGCTGATTACAACCGATTTGTAACCTTGCTTTACATATGTAACAGCACCATCCCAGTGGATCTTAAGTTACAAGGTCGAACCTTGGAAGAAGTTATAAAAAATCAACGTGGTTGTTTACTTGTTAAACTTTCCGGATATTGCCTTATGCCTAATCATTTTCATCTCCTCATTCAAGAAAATGTAGAGAATGGATGTAGTCTTTTTATGCAAAAGGTCAGTACTGCCTATACAATGTATTTTAACAAAAAATATGAAAGGAGTGGGGCATTATTTCAGGGCAAGTTTAAAGCACGCCATGCTGATAATGATGAATATCTAAAATATCTTATTTCATACATTCATCTAAACCCCATAAAACTTATCCAACCGGAATGGAAAGTGGAGGGAATTACCGATCGAAATGCTGCTGAAAATTTCTTGAAAAAATATTCGTATTCGAGTTTCCTTGATTTTGTGGGATATGTTCGAGTGGAAGGGAAGCTACTCTCTCGTGAAGCGTTGCCAGAGTATTTCTTAACCAGTGATGATTTTCTTACCGAAGTGATTTCGTGGCTACAATACAACCCAGATTCTTACAAGGTCGAACCTTGTATCAGTTGATTTTTCGAGGTTTATAGTCTGTAGGAGCTTTCGCTAGAAAATCTTCAAGTTCCGCGCGCGTGAGCAGGCCTTTTTGTGCGCCAACATGTTGCACTACCCACATGGGGTTAATGGGAGCCCACAGGAGAGCCTCTTCTGGTGATTTTCCCAACATCAAAGCACTCATAAAGGTGGAGGCAAAAGCATCACCGCATCCGGTACGCTCAAGCGGCGGCTTGGGGTCGGGATAGATTGGCATGAACCAGGCATTTACGCCGTCGTACATATATGCACCTTTTGGTCCGTCGGTGACAAGGACGATCTTCGGGCCGAGCGCTTTGATTCCTGTGAGGAGCGCGAGCGGCTCTCCGTTGGGTACATTCAAAATTTTCTGCGCTTCTTCTACGTTTACACAGAAAATCTCAGAGCGTTCGTAAAGGTATTTTAATTTTTCAACGCCAGTCTTCATCTGGAAGGTGCCCGGCTGAAAGACGAGCTTGATCTCAGGATGTTTTTTCAACCACTCGATGATTTCCGTGTGGTAGTCGAGAGAATTTGACCCGAGCGACGAGAGATAGACCCATTGTGGAGCGACCGCCGTGGGAAATTTCCTTGTATATTCCTCATGTTTTACTAAAATGGTTCGCTCATCTTCGTACCAGAGCACGTAGTGATAGTTCGTCACCGAGTTTTTATGAACGGAAACATGCTTTGTGGAGACGCCCTGATGATCGAGAACGCTCGCACATACTCGGCCGTAGTCATCATTGCCGAGATCAGAGACGAGGCCGGTGGAAATACCCAGCTTTGCCGCGGCGACAGCGGCATTCGCGCTGTTGCCGACAGCCGGAACTATTTCTACCGACTCGTAGGGAATCTTATCTGCAAAATTCATGCACAGTTTGCAGTTGTGTCTGTCCACATCGCAATTAACACTTGCTTCCTTGATCCGGATGAACGCGTCGACAGCAGTGTCGCCGATGGTAAGAAGATCAATTTTTTTGCCGAATAACATATGAAAATTATAACATATAATAAATACGAAATTCGAATATCGAAATTCGAAAAAACCAACGTAAGTTTCGTATTTCGGATTTCGTACTTCGAATTTATACCTGTTGTGTTACAATTATTCCCATCATGACGCTAAAAGAAACGATACAGCAAGCTGAGGGTAAAAAAGTTGCCATTGGTCATTTTAATATTTCCAATCTAGAAATGGTGTGGGGAATTTTTAATGCTGCTAAAAATTTGAACGTGCCGGTTATTATCGGGGTTTCTGAAGGGGAACGAAAATTTGTCGGCGTACGGCAGATTGTCGCGGTGGTGAAAAGCATCCGTGAGGAGTATGATTTCCCCATTTTCCTCAACGCTGATCATTCATACTCATTTGATACGGTGAAAGAGGCGATTGATGCTGGGTTCGACATGGCCATTATCGACGGCGCCAAGCTTTCCTTCGAGGAAAATGTGAAAGTCACAAAACAATGCGTCGACTATGCACGAAAGAGTGGTAAGGAAATTTTGATTGAAGGTGAGCTCGGCTACATCGGTCAATCGTCGAAAGTGCTCGACGCCATTCCGGAAGGAGTTGATCTTGAGAAAGGGCTCACTACTCCCGAGCAGGCGGCGCAGTTTGTGAAAGAAACCGGGGTGGACCTCTTTGCTCCGGCTGTCGGCAACATTCACGGCATGCTCCGAGCGAGCAAGGACCCGCACCTCGACATCGAGCGTACTAAAAACATTCGCGTCGCAGCCGGAGTATCACTCGTTTTGCATGGCGGCTCAGGCACTCCCGACGAAGATTTTGTAAAAGCGATTGATGCCGGCGTTTCGATCGTTCACATCTCAACTGAACTCAGGGTGGCGTATCGCAATGCACTCTCAATAGCGCTCCAGGACAACCCCGAGGAAGTCGCTCCGTATAAATATCTTAAAGAACCGGTCAGAGCGGTGGAGAAAGTGGTGACGGAACGACTGAAGCTTTTTAATAAAATCTCATGAACAAAAGATATTGGCTGAAAGGAGGTATCTTAGCGGTCGTGATCAATCTAGTACTTTTTGGGTTTATGTATGGGTGTGACTCCTTTATTCCGATTGCGGGAGAAGGTTTCGGTTGCGGAGTACTTTTCGGGCTTCCTCTGTTACCTATTTTAATGTTTTTAGGCTACCTCACTTCCGGAAATGTGTCGTTTAGTGTGGGTTTAATCACAGCTTTTGTTTTTTGGTTTTTGATCGGTGCAATCCTTGGTTGGTTATACGGAAAAATTAAGAATAAAAAAGTATGAACAGGGGGATTTTAACAAGCGTAATTTCTTTTCTTTTAGCGCTCGGTATTTTTGTGCAAAGCAACACAATATCAATGTACTTATTTTTTGTTGGTTTGACTGTTCTGTTCTCTATCATAAGTTATGCGCTAATAGTTCGATGTAAAAGAAAAGGCACCATTTTTAAAATTATTTCGTTTTTAATCATTGGAATTTTTACGTTAGTCCTACATCTCTTTATTAGCTTAGTGTATTCGGGTGGTTCCTTAATAACCCATTGTATGAACCATTCATACAGGAATATAATTACAGGAAAGATAATTTCTCCCGATTGTTATGACGGCTATCCAGCTTGGTATTATAAGCAAATCGATTAATTATAAAAATGAATAAAAAATATTGGTTGAGAGGCGGATTATGGACGGGAATAATTCTTTCGCTATGGAATTTAATTTACATGGTGTTTTTCCCTCGTTGTTTCGGTGGAGGTTGTACGTATAAAGATGTGTTAAACACTCCAATATTCCCCTACGTACTAGCGCTTTCTGCAGGAATTTTTGTGTGCGGTTTTGCAGCTGGGTCAGTTCTAGGCTGGCTCTACGGAAAAATTAAAAATAGGAATCATGCAGAAAGATTTTGATGGGTGGAATAAAAGTAAAAAGGATATCCACAACAGCGCTATTAGTCGACTGTATCAAGAGCGTGAGGCTTGGTGGTGTTCAATTGGTTTGAATGTCGGATTTGAAGAAGATGGAAAAGATAAAGAGTTTCAAAGGCCAGTATTAATTCTCAAAGGATTCAGTAGCTCAACGTGCTTGATCGCACCTCTAACAACGTCTTTAAAAGTTCATAAGTATCGAGTTTATATTGGAAAGGTGGACGGAAAAAGCGCAAGTGTTATTTTATCTCAAATCAGAGTCGTTGATACGAAAAGATTGATTAACAAGATTGCCAAACTAGATAAGAATTTATTTAAATTAGTAAGAAAAACCATCAAAGATTTACTTTGATGGTTTTTCTTACTTTGTCTCCCTTCTTGCGAAGGGCGAGCCCGAAGGCACTTGTGCTATTATAGTAGCAAATTAAAAAATAAAGTCAATGTCAAAGAAAGTCTATATAACAAGGAGAATTCCCGACATTGGGATCAAGCTACTCACCGACTCGGGCTTCGAGGTGGAGGTGAGTTCGAAGGATCGGCCGTTGGAGAAAAAAGAGCTTGTGAGAGCGCTTCAGAGGAAGCCCTATGACGGTGTGCTGACACTCCTTACAGATCAGATTGATGGAGAAGTGATGGATGCTAGCCCCTCCACAAAAATTTTCGCCAACTTTGCTATCGGTTTTAATAATTTTAATATTGAAGAGGCGAAGAAAAGGGGAGTTGTCCTTACCAACACACCAGGTGGCGGAGCGGAGCATGTGGCGGAACACACCTGGGCGCTCATCCTCGCGCTTACCTGTCGTGTCGTCGAAGGTGATACCTACGTGAAGAGAGGGAAATACAATGGTTGGGATCCAATGTTACTTCACGGCACCGACCTTGCTGGGAAGACTTTAGGCATCGTTGGTACGGGACGTATCGGTGCTGATGTGGCCCACAAAGCGAAAAATGGTTTCGGTATGAACGTTGCTTACTATGACATCAAGCGCAACGAACAGCTTGAAAAGGATTTCGGTGCCATTTTCTATCCAACCGTCGAGGAAGTATTGAAAATTGCCGATGTCGTTTCCATTCATGTGCCGCTGACGCCGCAAACAAAGCATCTTATCAACACCGAACGATTGGCGATGATGAAGCCTTCCGCGTATCTGGTGAACACTTCCCGTGGTCCCGTCATCGACGAAAATGCTTTGGTTGCCGCTCTTGAAAAAGGAGTGATTCGGGGTGCCGGTCTTGATGTTTTTGAATTTGAGCCCAAGCTCGCTCGCGGACTCGCTCGCCTCGGCAACGTCGTCCTCACTCCGCACACCGCCTCCGCTACCGAAAAGTCCCGTCACGACATGGCCGTGCTCTCGGCACAAAACATTATCGAGGTCCTCTCTGATCGTCCTCCAAAAAGCCCCGTCTATTAAATTTATATAATAAAACATTAGACCACACTCCGCCATTGGCCAATACTGGGTGTTGGCTAAGTTGAGGGGGTGGTCAAATAAATAAAAAACCGCTTGGAAATCCGAGCGGAGTGTAGTAAGTGTTGAACATCGAGTGTTCAACATGATTTTCGTGGCGACGGACATAGTCCCAGATTTCCTCATGACTACGTCATAAGGAAATCTTGCGACATGATTTCCGCAGTGGCGGAAATCAAACATCGAGCGGAGGACCGCCGATGTCTTTTCGATAGTGTGCTCCTCCCTCGAAGGTGATGGCGTTAACTGCACGATAGGCAAGGAGCCGTGCTGCTCCCACCGTTGACGCCCAGGCAGTGACACCGAGCACTCGGCCGCCATTGGTGTACACCTTGTCACCTACTCGCTTTGTGCCAGCATGGAAGACTTTTACGTTTGGCCAGGTTGCCACATGGTCGAGTCCGGTGATAAGTTTGCCTTTCTCATACTTTCCCGGATAGCCGGGTTCTGCCATGACCACACAAACGGCTACTTCTTTTTTCCAGCGAATGTCCAGGGTATTAAGCTTGCCGTCGATGCTCGCGTCGATGATATCAAGAAGGTCGTTCTCGAGACGGGGTAAATATACCTGCGTCTCCGGATCGCCGAATCGTGCGTTGAACTCAAGCACCACGGGACCCTTTTCCGTCAGCATAATGCCGGGATAAAGAATGCCTTTGAATTCGATACCTTCATCACGGCAACCTTTAAGCCACGGCTCGATGATTTGTGAAGCGATCGTCTTATGCATTTCCTCCGTAATGTCTGGAGAAGGCGAGATAGTTCCCATACCGCCCGTGTTTCTTCCTTTGTTTCCATCGAACTCGGCTTTGTGATCTTTTGAACTCGGGAATGCTACTGCGTGAATGCCATCACAAAAGAAATGCAGCGACACCTCTTGTCCCGTCACCAATTCCTGAATGAGCACCCATTTTCCGGCAACGCCAAACTCCTGATTGACGAAAATGCGCGTAAGCGCTTCTTGCACCTCTTCTTTCGTGCGACAAACAAATACGCCTTTCCCTAGTGCAAGACCATCGACTTTGACGGCACATTTCCACCCGAGACTTTCTGCGAACAGTAATGCCTCGTCATAGTTGTTATTAAAGGCTTTGCCGTAAGGGGCGGGAATGCCGTGTCGCTCCATGAAGTCGTGAGTATACACTTTCGACCACTCGAACTTTGCGGCTGCTCTCGTTGGTCCCCAGATACGTAGTCCTTCTTCCTGAAAACGATCAACGATTCCCAGAGCAAGCGGATCATCTGAACTCACGATGGTAAGATCGTAGCCGGTGCCTTTTGCAGCACTGACGAGACCTTCGATATCGGTTGCGGGGATGCCCATATGACCTATGGTTGAACCGCATCGTCGTCGTTCCCACGAAATACCAGCGTTACTCGGTGTGCATGTGATGAATGGATCACGCTTCGATTGCAGCAATTTCCACACTGTCACATGCTCTCTACCGCCGCTGCCAACTACCAGTACTTTCATTGTTATCCTTTTTGTTTTTTTGTTGTGAATTGAACTGTACTGCGCTAACCCTATATTCTCATTGCTTTCCTGTCAATTATCAGTATACTGGGCTCTATGTTATCAATTAATATCGAAAAGCGAGATAAAACTCACAAGCTGGACGCTCTCCGCAAGGCAGGGAAACTTCCGGCAGTGTTCTACGGTAGAAAGGAAAAATCTACCCCGATCACTGTCTCCCATGCCGAATTTTTAAAAGTATGGAAGAAGGCGGGAGAGTCTTCAGTCGTTGAACTTAAGGGGCTTGGAGAAGAGCATGAATCTCTTATTAAAGAGATTGATGTACACCCGGTAACGGGAGTGCCTCGACATGCTGATTTCTATGTTATCGAAAAGGGTAAGAAGGTGGAGGTGGACGTGCCACTTAACTTCGTAGGTGTGTCACCAGCAGTTAAAGATCTCGGTGCTATCCTTGTCAAAGTGCTTCACACACTTAAAATCGAAGCAGGAGCACGTGATTTGCCAGCATCACTCAGTGTTGACATCAGTACGCTCGCGGCGTTTCAGGATTCGATCAAGGCGAAAGACATCAAGCTTGGTACGGGCGTAACGCTCATCACTAATGCCGAAGACATCGTTGCGTCAGTGTCCGAAGCGAAGGAAGAAGTCGAGGAAGCTCCTACAGCGATCGACATGTCAGCCATCGAAGTTGAAAAGAAGGGTAAGGAAGAAGTTGAGGGCGAAGGAGAGGCAGGTGCCGACGCTCCAAAAGAGAGTAAGAAAGAAGAGAAGAAGTAGTCAAAGAATACAACAAGAAAACCGCGGACGCCAAGGCG
>DATDYB010000017.1:0-10404 GCA_036517115.1 Minisyncoccota bacterium
AACTTTCCGTGTCGACCATCCTTTGCGGACGAGGAGCTGAGCAGCCTCCTTTCTGATGCGAGGCATGTGGGGATTTTTGGTGTATGGCATATATCGACCATCCTAAATCATTAGGTGATGCCAAGCTATTGAACCATTACGTAATCATTGACAAACCATACAAAATAATGTTATAAAATACATAGATCAGCCTGTGTCAGCTGCTCCGGATGGTGAAGCATTTCCTACGGACCTGGAATCTGTAAGGAAAGGGGACCTTGAATCCCCCACCCCCTCGAATGGCACACAACAGAAAGAACCTCGTATGGACAACGTGTATGTACTGCACGAAACAGGAGAACTCCCCCTCTTTTGGGCTGAGCTCTGGCAAAAGAAACATGGACTCAACCCGATTGAGTGTAAAAAAGAAGAATCAGCATTCTGGAGAAAGGAATTAGCCCGAAGGGGGCGATGGCGGACGGTACTTGCATACTGCGCCATACTTATATTCATCGCCCTGAATCTAAGCATCGTCTCTATTTTCGCAAGCGCTATCATAGGGATAATCGGATTCGCAGTGTTTGTCTGGTTTTGGTTTTACTCCTATGATCGAACATTCGATGTGAAGAAAGAGCAAGCAGTCCTTAATTACCAGCACGATATTGAGAAGCTTAACTTTGCGGTATGGATGAGTAGCCCAATAGCAGAATCTCCCCTTGAGAGATGCCCAACGGCTATCAAAGCTCGAGAGATTGTTGACGAGATACTTGTTGGGTGGGCGTACCACAAAATTATGTGTGAAGAAAAGCGCATACATGGTGACGTGGTCCATTGCAAATCTCGAATGAAAGAAATCTTCGGGAGCGCAAATACTTTCGGTCTTACCGACGAGAATCACACACGCTACTACAAGACCGCCGAACAAAAAATGTGGTTTTACGAAATCTAGGGAAACTTCCCTACCCCGCCTAACACTAGGCGGGTTTTTCATTTCATTATAATTTGGAAGCTCGGTTTCCAAGCGAGGAGAAATTGAAAATTCAGTTGCTGATTTTTTAAAATTGCCTTTTCGTTGACCTGAGGCGAGCTCTTGTGTGGTAGAGCACGGAGCGAGCGGCATGAGGAAACGTGTCTGGAAAAAATACACAGTGCGTAGTATGATCGTAAGATTATGGACACCACCACGTCTCCAAGGGTAATGAAGAGGAACATTTCACTTTCTATTTTCTTCCCCACCTACAATGAAGAGGACTCTATTTTGCGTACCGTGCTGGAAGCTGAGGCGGTGGTAAAAAATATTACCGATACGTACGAAATCATCATCGTTGACGATGGTAGTGTCGATAGAACGCCGCAGATCGCAGAGCGACTCGCGGCCGAAAATGCAAAAGTCCGTGTCGTACGTCACTATCGAAACCAGGGTTACGGAGCCGCATTGTGGAGTGGCTTACAGGCATCCCGTTACGAGTATGTTTTTTTCACTGATGCTGACTTGCAGTTTAATGTGAGTGAGCTCACGAAACTAACGGACTTCGTGCCCGAATACGAAGCAGTGTTGGGCTACCGTGCTCCGAGGCACGATTCTTTTATGCGACTCCTCAATGCCTGGGGTTGGAACAAGCTCAATTGGCTACTTTTTGGTCTCAAGGTGAACGATATTGACTGCGCCTTTAAATTATTCAAGCGGACCACGGTAGCGAGCTTACCCCTCAAGGCGCGGGGCGCGATGATTTCCGCGGAAATGTTGATCCTTCTTTTACGCAAGGGAGTGGCGTGGAAGGAAGTGCCGGTTACACATTTGCCACGCAAGGCCGGAGTTGCCACGGGAGCAAAAATTTCCGTTATTATTCGTGCGTTTAGAGAGCTCTTCGCCATGTATCGTAGCGATGTGGGGAACGCCAATGGTACCGCAGCCGCTCCGGACGCCTATCATCATTCACAATCATGAGCATCTTCACTTTTATCATTATCATGGCCCTTGGGGGAATCAAGATACAAATCATCAAAACGTGCACCATAATCGGTGCACGTTTTGAATTACTGAGAAGAAAGTTACATACTGCTGGCGTGACCCTTAGAACCAGAGAGCGAAGGAGGTTGCAACCAAAATCAACCCCACAAGCGAGTATCCAGCATTGATGCAGTAGAGCCCCCACTTACGTCCTTCAAAGAGTACTCCTGAAAGACTTGGTGCAGCGATGAAGCCGAGCCATATCCAGAACGCAGCTCGGAGTGCATCTCCCACCGAGAAGATGCTTAGAGAACCAAGAACGAAGCCAAGTACCATAACCATCACCAGGTTTGAAATAAAAGCCATGGTGTAAATCTTCCCCATTCCCTTTTGTTTCTCTTCACACATTGATTCGTCGGTAACATTCATGAGCTGCATGAATCTCTTTCCAAACAATAGCTGTGAATACCAAAACATGCCGAGCACCATCATGATAACCCCTCCCGCGAGCACTCCCCACCAGTTGATGTCGTACGACATAGTGATAATGAATTAATTGCTAAGTAGCATCATTGTATCAAATGGCTGAGCTACCCTCATCATTGACATCTATATACTTATGATATATAATACGTAGCAGATGAATGCCTATCAATCGTTTGCTAAAACAGTCACACGAATCCTTAAGGAAGAATTCCTAGAAATCCCCTGGGATGCGTGTCAGTGCGGAAAACCAGTGGTTTTCTCTAACAACAAAAGACGTTTCAAGTGCAGTCGGTGTGGAAACACCTACTCGCTCAAAATCGAAATCGTTCCTGGAAAAAACAACAAATTAACATCGGAGGACTGATGAAATATAATGTTACCCTAGCAAGCCGTGTAATTTGCAATGATGCTGAGTCACTCCCCTTCATTCCCGGTACCGACAAGAAGGTGGAACTCGATACAGATTCTGGTGCGGGTCAGGAAATCTGGTGGGGCTATCTCCGAATGCGTGAAAAGCAGAAAACGCAAAATCTCAAGGATGGAGACTGGCAGAAAATTAAAGTCCCTGCTGACAATGATCCTCGGAATGAAGTCAATAAATTCCGAGAAGCCATCAATATATTCATGAGGTTTATGACAGGGGAAGGTCGGGACAACTGTCTAGCTGTAAAAGATATTCGGCCTGTGACATAACAACCGTCACAGAACACAAAACCGTCACTGCTGACGGTTTTCTTTTTTTTAATTTCCCTCCCTTTTTTATCTTTGTACAGGGAATTTTTTATACTCTTCAAGAAGTGGCTTGTGATAGAAAAGCCTGGAGAAACTTTCCGCTTCGAGTTTTGCATCATCAAAGGCGTTGTGGGTACCGGAACGTTTAGGGATGCCGACGTATTCAAGTACCTTATCGAGGTTTAAACCAGAATGGCTATTTTTTGTCGGAATGGCAATTCCCTTTTTGATCATATCGAAATAGCAGACGGCATGAAGATCAACGGTCCGGTGCGCGAAGGGCCAGTTCTCATGAGCTCGAATAGCAGCGTATTTCAAGAAATCTCGATCAAAGGAAACACTTTGCCCTGCAAGAGTGTGCTCCTTGCAGGTAGCTGCCCACTTAATGAATTTTTTAATCATTACCGCTTCACTCTGCTTTTTCGGATCAACAATTCCCTCCCGGGTAAATCCGCAGACCGCGAGCGCCTCATCTTCCACCTTCGCTCCGTCCCACATCCGGCATTCTTCGTAAAAAGTATTAGCTGGATTATCAAAATCCAACGCTCCAATACTAAGCACTGAATGCAAGTGTGGTTCTGTTCCTGTACCTTCAGTATCGACAATGATCATAGTTAAAAGTATAACGTATTACGTATGAAGTATTAAGTATGAGAAAAAGCCGGAAACAAAGCCTGTGTATAGTACAGACGATGTATGTTGACATTTCTTTATAAGAATGCTTATATCAACCTGGGCAATATCAACAGAAAGGTTTACAGATGAGCAAAGCAAAGTCTCGTTTAAAGGTCAGCATTCAAGCAAAATCAGAATGGCAGAAAGATACTTGTCTTTTTTGCAACGCGCCAGCAACGTTGGAAGCGGCGTGCGTCAGAGGCAACAGTAGTGCAAGCATGCGGTGTTGCGAAAAAGCGAAGTGCCAAAAGGAAGCGAAGAAATTGGCGCGCTTGTCGGTAGGTGGATTTGCGGGAGTATAAATATCTACTCCATCCTGTACGGAATCTGTACAGGATTTTTTTTGATACATCATGAATGAAGAAAACTACTTCAACCCCTTGCAATTCGCCGCTGGGGTGTACCCTGCTGTGCGTGCTTCCTCGATGGAGGCGAAGGTGATGAGGTTTGTCGGAGAGATGGTGCGAGCCCCGGCACAAAATGGGAAGTGATACTTCTTGCCGTTTTTTGATGCGACCACACTACCGCTTTCAGATGTTGCTGCTGCCGACTTGGGAGCTGAGCTCCCAAGTGAAGCTGTGGATGCGGTCTGGGGTGATGATTTCTGGTTCTTAGAGGTTTCACCTCCAAGAACAATTGGACTCGGCTTATTCGCCGACTCTGTCTCGAGTGCATTATTCTCCAGAATAATAGGCGGTTTGGTGTTGTGGATAGTCGACAGTCGCCCCAATCCGAATGAGCAAAAGGCCACCAATATGATGATAAGAGGGATATATAACTCCCCCATGATCGGATTTTCAGGATTATTGAAGAAAAGCTTGATTTTATGGGGGACTTCACGTATACTCATTTTTGTAATTCTAACATATTAAAACAAAGGTTTTGCAAGCATTTTCGGTTTAATTTCCCTAAAGGCTAACCGTTAAAACCTTCCCCAACCATGGCAACCAAGAAAGCCGCCGGCGTCACAAAAAACGGAAGAGATTCCAATCCTAAATACTTAGGAATCAAAATTACCGCAGGAGAGCTCGCCTCTGTGGGTGAAATTATTGTGCGTCAGCGTGGTACGACGGTGCTTCCTGGCAAGAACGTTGGCATGGGAAAAGATCACACACTCTTTGCTCTCAAAGACGGAATGGTTTCATACAAGAATAAACGAAAGATTAATTTCGATAATTCTTTCTCGGTCAAGAAAATTGTGCATGTGATGTAGGTGTTGGAATCAATTATTCATTGAAAAAGCCCGAGGGTGTTTCTAAAAATGTGGCTACGCAGGCTGGCGAGCCGGAGTCCAAGGAAATTTTTCACCAGAAAAATTATCCGGCCACTTTTTAGGAATACCCGAGGGCTTTTTCCGTTCTTTCTGGATTCTATTTAGTTGCTGTCACCTTGAGAATAAATGAAGCCTTTTTATCGTTAATGAGCACCGGAATCTCGTGGTCTCCTATCTCCTTAATTGGTTTTGCTATTTTGATGAATTCAGTTGGTAGGCTGAGGTGTTTCTGTTTCATAAGCTCTGCGACAATGGTATCGGTATGAATGCTCGCAAAGAGATGGCCTTTTTCATTTGCCTTGCCGGTGATTTCAACCACTACACCTTCTAGGCTTTTTAGGTTCTTTGCTAGTAGATCCGCCTGTACTTTCTTTTCTGTTGCGTCAGTAGCCTTAAGTGTCTCGAGCTTCTTCAGATTATTCGCTGTTGCTGCCTCTGCTAGTCCACGGGGAATAAGAAAGTTGAGAGCATGGCCGTCAGCGATGGCCTTTATTTCATATTTCTTTCCAACCTTAGGAACGTCTTTGAGTAGTATTACTTTCATGTATTTTAAAAATTATATGGTTACGCTATCAAATCTCCCCTCTTTCCGCAACTTTTCTCACTTCTATTCTTTCCCACCAAACTTTTGAAAAGGCCAGGATAATTCGAGAAGAACATCCGGAGGCGAAGCTGGCCCGGTTCGTCAACGACCTCGAGTCTGCGAGAGGCTCTTGACGACAGCGAGCCGAGGTTGAGCGGCCCTTTGCGCTGGCAAAGGGAACGCGGTTCTTCAAGAATTGATCCTGACCTATTTCAAAAGTTCCATCGCTTTATCCATCTGCGGATCTCTCCTCTTCTCGATGTCTTCCGCGGTTATCGCCACCTCATGATCAGGCTTCAACCCGCCTTCTGAAATCGAGTTGCCTTTAGGAGTGAGCCATCGTGCGACGGTGACCTTGAGTGATGTCTCGGGAGTGATCTTCACCAATTCCTGAACCGATCCTTTACCGAAGGTTTTAGTACCAACGAGGACCGCTTTGCCGTGTTCTTGTAGTGCTCCGGCGAGAATTTCCGAGGCAGAAGCTGAGCCTCCGTTCACTAGGATAACTAGTTTCAAATTATCATTAAATACGTTATATCCCCTGCTTCGATAGACTTTGGCCTCTTCATTGGTGCCAAAATCTTCGTTTACTATGATCTTGCCGGCAGGTAGAAAGAAGCTCGCCATTTCAACAGCAGCTTGGAGATATCCGCCCGGGTTGCCACGAAGGTCGATAAGTAGCTTGTGTGATCCCGACTCGACAAATTGTCGGAGCGATTGACGGAAGAGCTCAGCGGAGTTAGCACTGAAGCTGTAGAGTCGCAGTACAAAGACGTCATTCTTCTTTTCTTCAGCGGTCGGGGTACCTCCGGCGGATGTGGCAACCTTCGTAGGTTTGATTTCTGTGTCGATGGTGGGAATGTCGATGACGTCGCGTATCAGCTTCTTCTCCAGTGCTTCTCGTTTACCTTCACGTACGATGGATAAGGTAACTGATGTACCTTGTTTGCCTCGGATAAGCTTAACTGCCTTGTCCACAGGCATATCGATCGTTGAAGTGTCATTGATCTTGATAATTTTGTCGCCGGTAATTATTCCCGCCTTTTCTGCCGGTGAACCTTTGAGTGGCGCTACCACGGTGAGAATATTGTCTTTAATAGCGATCTCTAGACCAACACCTTCAAAGTTTCCTGCAATGTCACTTTCAAACATTTTTGATTCTTCAGGAGGGAAAAAGACGGTGTACGGGTCATTGAGTGAGCTTGCAAGACCCTGGATCGCACCCCAGACCTTTTCCTGGTCACTCGGCTTTTCTTTGGTGGTGACGAATTTCTCATTCAATATTTCCCACGCCTTCCAAAACGGATCAAAATCCGCTTTTGTCACGGCTTCGCCTTCAGTATTAAGAATGCTCGGGATATACAGAGTCTGATCCAGTGACCCGGTATACTTGCCAGCAAAGAAAGAGCTTCCTAAAAGCGCGATGGCAATGACCGCGAGCGTGATGTTTTTGGAAAAATTAGATTGCATAGTTCGCGTGTGGGACTATTATCGCAGATTGCAGCCGAATATTCAAACCGTTGTTAAAGCACGACAGCTGGTTTACAATTACGTGATGGTAACAAAATATTCTCATAACGGTTTGACATGGATCGATGTGGAAGCGCCGACGGGTGACGAGGTTAAGGCACTGATGAGCGAGTACCACATCCACCCTCTTGTAGGTGAAGAGTTTATGATTCCTTCCGAAAAGACCAAAGTTGATGTCTATGATCACTATCTGTATCTCACGCTTCATTTCCCCACTAGAGAAGGTAGTAAGGAGACGTCCCACGAGATCGATTTTCTGGTAGGAACGAATTACTGCATCACTCTTCATTACGAGCCGATCGAGGCGCTCACTACTTTTTCTAAGGTATTTGAGACTCATTCGATTCTCAATAAAAAAGAGGAGGGAGAGCACGGCGGTTTCCTTTTTTACTTTATTGTTAAGAAATTATACGCAGCGGTGGGCTATGACCTCGACGGGATCAAAAGCCGTCTTCAGCACGTCGAACGCGAAATTTTCAAAGGCAATGAGCGTGACCAAGTGTTTGAGCTTTCCACCCAGAGCAGAAAGCTTCTTGATTGCAAGCAGACACTCTTCGGTCATAAAGAAGTGCTCGAGTCGTTCAAAGAAGCCAGTGCGAAATTTTTCGGCCCGGCATTTCTCCCCCATGCCGATCTCCTTGTTGATGAACATGTTCGCACGTATACTACTATCCTTGCCAGCAAAGAGTTCTTGCACGATCTGCGGGATACCAACGATTCTCTCCTTTCCGCAAAGCAGAGTGAGATTATGAAATTGTTTACTGTGTCGGCCTTTGTGACGTTCCCTTTGGTGCTGACGGTGGAGATTCTCTCAATACCGTCGGTTGCAAATCCTTTGCATGGCAATCCGCACGATTTTTGGATCATTATCGGTGTAGTGGTCGTCGCTGCGTATGGCATGTTCAACTATTTTAAATCTAAAAAATGGCTCTAAAAGATCCTAATATACGAATGGGTACCAATCTACAAATGGCTACGAATACTCAAGATCTTAACATTTGTAGCCATTCGTATATTTGCAAGAATTAGTATATTGGTATCCTTTGATTATGAACATTTACCTCCACAATACCCTCACAGGAAAAAAGGAATTATTTACGCCTATTAAAAAAGGTGCCGTCGGCATATATCAGTGCGGTCCGACAGTGTATGACACGGTGCACATCGGCAATCTTCGCACCTCTGTTCTGTACGACATCGTGCGTCGCGTATTTGAGTTTAATGATTATACAGTCACACAAGTGATGAATATTACCGATGTTGACGATAAAACAATACGGCGAAGTAGCGAAGAGAATGTAGCTCTTTCCATACTCACGCAAAAGTATGAGAAATTGTTTCTCGATGATGTTGCTGTGCTGCATATTAAACCTCCACATATACTGCTTCGGGCAACCGAAGCCATTCCCGAAATCATTGCGCTTATCGAAACGCTTCTTAAAAAAGGTTTCGCGTACAAGGCGGATGACGGTATTTATTTCAGCATTAAGAAATCAAAAGGCTATGGGGTGTTAGCGAGGCTCTCTGTCGAGTCGCATACTGAGGAACGGATTCATAACGACGAATACGACAAAGAACATCCACGGGATTTTGCTCTATGGAAATTCTCGGAGTCGGGGGATGAGAAGGTGGTATGGGAAGCGCCTTTTGGTAAAGGCCGTCCCGGCTGGCATATCGAATGTTCGGCGATGTCGATCAAAGCCCTCGGCCACACCATCGACATTCACATGGGAGGTGCCGATCTTATATTTCCCCATCACACCAATGAGATCGCCCAATCAGAGGCGGCAACGGGAGAACTCTTTGTTCATTATTGGCTACACGGCGGCATGGTGAACGTCAACGATGATAAGATGGCGAAGTCCAAAAAGAATTTTCTTAAGCGTGTCGATCTTGAAGAGCAAGGTATCTCTCCCGTTGCGTATCGATACTGGCTTTTGAGTGCCCACTATCGAACACAGGTGAATGTAACGCTTGAAGCGCTCCAGGCGGCTCAAACTGCTCTTACAAAACTTCTCCGACACTTCATGGATTTTGAAAATGGTGGTTCAGCAGATGCCCGATACATAGAGCAATTCAACACACTCATCAATGATGACGTAGATATGCCAAAGGCGCTGGCACTTACATGGGAACTAGTGAAGAGTAAAACGGTAAAACCGGAGGATAAAAAGGCAACATTGCTTGAGTTCGACAAAGTGCTTGGGCTCGATCTCGCAGCGCTCGCAGCCGCAGAAATTCAAGAACCGACGCCGCCTGAAATCACCGCGCTCGCGGAGGAACGTGAGGTGGCTCGGAAAGAAAAAGATTGGCAGAAGGCTGACGCTCTCCGCAACGAGCTTCTCTCTAGAGGATATGATGTTAAAGATACTGAGAAAGGATTTGAACTCAAGAAAGTTACGTAATGTAATTTTCCTCGTCGTCTAAGCGGACACCATCGCAAAAAAGAGACTACGCAGCGCGGGACAAGAAAGCGAATCATTAAAAATTTTCAACCTAAATAGTGAAGCCTCATAAAATCAACGAACTTTTTAGGAAAATGGATTCAGTCCTGAGTATTCGAAGGACCGACCGGAGGGAGTTGTCCATTTTCCGTAAAGAAAAGGGAGTATGATTTTTGTGGGCGAGCGTCTCGGGGTTGAAAATTTTTGATGATGAGCGCCTTTATCAACAGGTTGCAAACAGGATACGCTTTATTTTTCGTTGTTGGCATAATTCCGTAATGCTACAATGCACTCATGAACGTGCCGATCAAGCCAAAATCACTCCGCATACCTCCGCAAAGCATCGAAGCTGAGCGCGCCCTCCTGGGTTCCGTCATGCTCCGACCGGAAGTTGTTCACGACCTTATGGATATCGTGAACACTCAGTCGTTCTATATGGATCGCCATCGCATGATATGGCAGACCATGATGGAGCTTTTTGCCAAGGGAACGCCTATCGACCTTCTGTCACTCTCTTCCCGTCTTAAAGAAAAAAGTATTCTCGAACAGGTAGGCGGATCGGGAGTTCTCTCTGAAATGGTGGGCTCTGTTCCCTCTTCGACCAACGCCAAGCATTACGGCGAGATCATCCAGAAGAAATACATGATGCGTCGGCTTATTGATGCGTCTGAACATATCGGCGAGCTTGGCTTTAACGAGGCGGGTGAACTCGAAGAACTCTTGGATCAAGCCGAGAAGAAAATTTTTGAAG
>DATDYB010000018.1:0-5444 GCA_036517115.1 Minisyncoccota bacterium
ATCAAGCCGAGAAGAAAATTTTTGAAGTTACCAATTACTCCGGAGTTCATAAATTCGTCGAACTCAAGGACACTCTTGTTGAGGCCATGGAGCGTCTCGACCGGCTTCATAAATCAAAAGACGAGATGCGCGGTGTGCCCACCGGCTTCAGGGATCTTGATACTAAGCTTGCCGGCTTCCAAAAGTCAGACCTTATTATCCTTGCCGCGCGCCCTTCGATGGGAAAAACTTCGTTGGCGCTCGACATTGCTCGCAAAAGCGCCGTCAATCACAGTATCCCTATCGGTATTTTCTCGCTCGAAATGAGTTCACAACAGCTCGTTGATCGAATGCTTTCCGCGGAGTCGCAGGTTGACGCGTGGAAGATCCGCACCGGACGCAACCTCTCGATCGAAGAGGATTTTCGCGCCATCAGTGATGCTATGGGGAAACTTTCGACTGCTCCTATTTACATCGACGATCAGCCCGGCAACAATATTTTGAAAATGCGCTCCACCGCCAGGCGTCTCAAGGGCGAGAAAGGTCTTGGGCTCATTATCGTCGACTACCTCCAACTCATGGTGCCGACCAACACCCGCGCGAGCGATAACCTGGTACAGCAGGTTACGGAAATTTCTCGATCGCTTAAAAATCTCGCCCGTGAACTTGAAGTGCCGGTCCTCGCGCTCTCGCAGCTTAACCGCGCCGTTGAAGCGCGCGGGGGCAAGCCGCGACTTTCCGATCTCCGTGACTCCGGCTCCATCGAGCAGGACGCGGACGTCGTAATGTTCATCCACCGCGAGCAGAACGAAGGCGGCGGTGGGCGTCAGAACATCACGGAGATTCTGATCGAGAAGCACCGAAACGGTCCTACAGGGAAGGTTGATCTATATTTCGATGACAAGAAAGCGACATTCCAAAGTGTTGAAAAAGCGGACTTCGGAGATTTCGAACAGGCAGGAGCGGCATCAGCAAGTTTTTAATAATTTTCTATTCTAGCAGAATGGATCCCGTTAGAAGCCGCGGTCACGGCTTGTAATGATGCTATATTCAATACACAATGATACAATTTTATTTTAGCTTTAAATTTAATACAGGTTGCTTATTGACCGCGACCTGCTTCTAACGGGATGGACCCTATCAATCGACTTACAGAGCTGTTCAGAGAGTTCCCGGGTATCGGACCGAGGCAGGCGAAGCGCTTTGTCTATTTTTTACTTACTCGCCCGACTGCGTATCGTGGTGAGCTAGCGAGCCTGGTACAGGAACTTAGAAACAGTACTGCTGTTTGTGGAGAGTGTTTTAAATTTTACATTAAACGAGGTGGAGGTTCTCTTTGTGCCATCTGCTCAAATCCTGACAGAAATAAATCCCTGCTAATGATCGTGGGTAATGATGTTGATCTTGAAAATATTGAAAAAAGTCATTCGTACGACGGACTGTATTTCGTGCTTGGAGGCTTGGTCCCTGTCCTTGAAAGTAATCCAGAAAAACGTGTGAGAGAACGGGAGTTAATTGCTCTCATCGAAAAAAAGATTGCCACGGGTTCTCTTAAGGAAATCATCATCGCTCTCTCGGTGAATGTAGAAGGTGACACCACTGCCTCGTATCTTAAGAAAATTCTTTCTCCAATCGCCCTACCTGCAGGTGTCACTATTTCAGTACTCGGTCGCGGCCTTTCAACCGGCACGGAGCTTGAGTATTCCGACAGTGACACTATCAAAAACGCTCTGCAGAATCGTACGCGAGGTGACGCTTGACCTCGGCATACTTTCATGCTATATTGTTGAGCAGACCATATAAACCTAGCTTAAAGAAAGGAATTCAGTGGAACGACAAAAGAAACTTTCAAAAGTGACTACTCAGGTAAGTGCGGCGATTGTAGCTTATCGAAACGAATGTTTCATACACGATAATCCGATAGAAACGGAAAAGGCTCGGGAATGGTTCACTGCACTTGAGGTTCGTGTGGGGGACGTTAGTTCATTCGCTCTTCTTAAAGGAATTTGCGTTGATGCGGTGGAGTATATCTGGCACAATAGAGTGTTACCGCCATCAAACCCGATGCATGGCGAGACATTCTATTTAATCGCACATAATAAGATCACACTTGATCATGTAACCATCAAATAGTTTTGCGGACGTAATGAAAACGTCCGCAATTTTTTGTATTAAAAAACTCCGCACCATTGCGGAGTATGTAATTAAGTAACAGGTATGGGGTAATTGCCGGTAAAGCACGCATCACAGCAACTGTTATCGGCACCGCGATCTTCTTTGGTCGCACGATACAGACCTTCGATCGATATGTAGTATAGACTCGTGGCACCTAAATATTTACGTATCTCTTCGACGGTCATGTGTGAGGCGACAAGATCACCTTTTTCTGGAGTATCGATGCCATAGTAGCAGGGATTCTCAATCGGCGGACTGGCGATGCGCACGTGGATTTCTTTCGCACCTTTTTCCTTGATTTTTTCGATAATACCAAGAAGGGTGTTCGCCCGCACGATCGAGTCGTCGATGAGGACAACTTTCTTACCAAAAACGACGGCGCTGTTAGGGTTGTGCTTTAGCTTGATGTTTGCTTTCCTGGCCTGTCCGCCGGGAGAAATGAATGTCCTACCGACGTAATGACTCCGGACAATACCAAAGTCAAAGGGTATCCCCGACTCTTCGGAATATCCAAGTGCCGTGTGGTTGCCGGAGTCCGGCACAGCGATGACTACATCAGCTTCCGCTGGATGTTCCTTGGCGAGCTCTCTCCCGATTTGTTTGCGTACATCGCTTACAAATTTTCCCTTGAACTGGCTATCGGGACGCGCAAAGTAAATATACTCGAAGATACAAAACCGTGTCGGCATCTTTGGTAAGGGCATGTAGCTCTTGAGCCCTTCAGATGAGATCACGACAACTTCTCCTGGTTTTATCTCACGTAAAAACTTTGCACCGATGAGGTCGAAGGCACATGTTTCGGAAGCAAGGACGAATGCATGACCGAGTTTTCCGAGGACGAGCGGTCGAAAGCCGGATGGATCGCGTGCCCCAATAAGCTCGTTGGCTGTTAATACGACGAGTGAGTACGCTCCTTCCACTTGACGGAGTGTATCGATAAAGCGCTTAACAAATTTTTCCTTTTTGCTTCGTGCGATATACTGGACGAAAAGTTCCGTGTCTGAGGAGCATTCAAATATCGCTCCCTTGTTGATAAACTCGCGCCGTTTTTCTTCTGCTTTAATGAGGTTGCCGTTGTGAGCAATGGCGAATTGGCCGTGCTCCACCTCTTTCAAGAACGGCTGAAGGTTCTTGATGAGTTCACTTGGATCGGTGCTCTTTCCTGCCGTCGAATATCGGTTGTGGCCGATAGCGCTTCTCCCTTTGAGCATCTCAACAACCGCAGGGTTGCCGAAGGTGTCGCCGACAAGTCCTAGAGCTCTGTAGGGTCGGAATTTTCCGCATGTGTCATCGTAGGTTACGATGCCCGTTCCCTCTTGACCTCGATGTTGAAGGGCAAAGAGTCCCATTACGGTGGTCGCTGCCGCCTCTGGTGCTCCGTAGATACCAAATACTGCGCATTCTTCGTGGAAACCGTCTGAGTAGGTATTCATATAAATAAAAAGGACAATCCGCTACTGTATTTCTTCCTAGAGCATACTACAAAAAGAAACAATCTCTACTTGCGTAGAGATTATTTTAGTGAGTCAATTTTTACTTTTACGAACGGCTGGCGGTGGCCATTTTTCTTGAAATAGCGAGATTTTTGCTTATATTTGATAACAGTGACTTTAGGGGCTCGGCCGACTTCGGTGATGGTTGCTTCCACCTTGGCGCTCTCAATAAAAGGCGTACCGATGGTGGTATCACTGCCATTATCGACAAGGAGCACCTTGTCAAAGGTAACTTTATCGCCCTCTTTCGGCTCTCCGGGGAGTTTCTCGATCTGGATAGTATCCCCTTTAGAAACCTTATATTGCTTGCCTCCTGTCTCAATAATCGCAAATTCCATAGTTCCCTTATTCTACATATCTTTGTTTAAAAAGCAACACTATGTAAAGAAAAAGCCGGTAGGCGTAATGCCTACCGGTTGTGTTAAACTGTTTCAGCCAAGTTTTGCAAGCTGCTGCCGTAATTTCTCAATGTGTTCCCTTGCTTCCTTTTCTCTCAGTTTTTTTACTTCTTTGTCCCATGGTCTGGTAGAAATATCCGCGAGGTCGGCTTCTTCCACCTTCACCCGATCCTCAAGGAACTTTCGGGAAGTATCCGTAAACTCGTCTGTTGGTGCACCAAGTTCGGTGAGACGCCTGATCCGTTTCTCGATATCTTTAACCGACCAATAACTAGCAGGATGGCGGAGTTCGTGTTCGAGCTGGAATCGTTCCAGTGCTTCGGGCGATTCGAAAACCCCATGCTCAATGCGTAGCTTATCTACGCCGTAATACTCAAGATCAAGCCACGGCATGTTGTCAGCAAAGAGTCCGAAGTCGGCTGGGTTGTCGTCATGCCGGGCATACTTGCCGAAGTCGTGCACCAGCCGGTCACAGCAGCCGGAATCGCCGAGTTCGGTCGCACCACGAAAGGCGACCTCGTTGAGCCTTTTGATCCATGTGACCAAACGCCGTTTCCAGAGGTCTTCAGTGAAGTGCGATAAGCTGTGAACCCATCCGCCATGTCCGCCACCTCGATTGCCTTGTTTCCAATTCTGGCGTGTTTTCTCAAACGCTTCGAGCGTCGCACTAATAAGCTTTGGAGAAGATTTCTCCGAAGTGAGAACGGCGAATACCAAGTGCTCGCTCTCGTTATAGTCCTGCGTGTTTGTGGCAACCTCGAATGCCATGTCCATCTTATCTTCTTCAATCAACTGCTTCAAATACTTTGCTCGTTCACTCATACCACGTTCCTTTCTTTTAGATTGTCGAGAACGCTTTTGAGCGTCTCGGGGTTTCTGTTTGCCATCCCATCCAGTTCCACGCCATCGAGGATAAACTGGTTCGGGTCGCCGCTGTTGCCAACCACGAACCCGGCATAATTGCTTCCACGCAAGACGCGGATAACGTCCGCGCCTGTCGTGCCGATTTTGCCTAGGCCATAACCGACCACTACCACATCGGGTTGCTGCTTCTCCACCATCTCGCGCGTTTTGGAAGCGGAAATGAAGGCCTCTGGATGAATGAGGAAGTAATCCTTTCCGCAACCGGAAAGTTTCCACTGCCGTACCACCTCATGCACCCTGTCGTCGATGAAAAGAATTCTCACATTCCTCCTGTTGTTAAGGGTCTATAGTACTGAGGTCAAACTATCACTTAATATTAGCTATGTCAATAGTAGCGTAATGGTTCAATAGCTTGGAATCACCCGGTGATTTAGGATGATTTCATATGCCATATACAACTCATAAACATATGCCCCGGATTCGTAGGGATGCCGCAGACCTGGTAAGGAGAGGTTGGTCGACTCGCAAGGTAGCC
>DATDYB010000019.1:0-8613 GCA_036517115.1 Minisyncoccota bacterium
GGGCCGGTTTTTTGTAGTATCGTCCCTAATTCTTGCCTCTACGTGAGCTTCTCCTGCCGCGACTTTTTGTGTTACGTTGTGCCATAACATTTAATTAAGCTTGTAATTGATTGAATCACGATCGTGACGACCTTCTATAAATAGAGACGTCTTACGTATTCAATACTTACACTGTGCACATCACTCGATTACTCCACACAATAGGGGTGGAGATACTCAAGATGAGTGAGTTTCTGCGATAATCGAATACGCAAGCGCTACTAGTGCTAAATTTTTAATAATATATTGTCCTTCGAGTGTTGGAGCGAAAAATGCTGTCCACACCATGTCGGGAAGCAATACTAATGGAAGGGTAGTCATGATCATGTGGAGGATAAAGACAAAGAAGGTAGCACGTTCAATACGAGGAATGAGAAAAAGAACGCCAATAATCATTTCAAAGATTGCAAAACAGACAATGAACACATTCCACGATACAAAAGGGAGCGTAGCGTGTTGGAGTGACTCGACCATTGGATTGGCCGGACTCATATCAAAAAGTTTTAGAATACCAAACCAAAAATAGATCACAAACAGTGAGAGTCGAGAAAATATACTACTTACCCGCTCAATCGTCTGTTTTGTCATAGAGTACATTATATCATCCCGCTAAAGGTCGTGGGTACTGCTATGTTAGTGTTGATTGCAGTCAGGGAATAGGCTGTTGCCCAGAAAAGAGAGGCTACACCACCGTTCGAGCAACAAGTCCGAGCAACATAATACCTAAAAAGTTCATGCAAAAAGAAATAGGAATAATTACCCGAAGTTTAGTTTTTGAAAGCCCCATCATGGCGAGGCCGAGCTCGTCTGGGAGAGGAGAGGCAATAATAAGGGCACCCAAGACCGGGGTAAGGCGTCGGAAGACAGGTAGGTTAAGGAGTGCAAATATTTTTTTTCGTTTCGAGGTATTAAGAAGAGAGAGAAAATCTCGTTCTACATGGTCTTCAAGAAACAGGAAAAGAATAAGGTCACCGAGCACGGCACCGACCGCTCCGACGAGTGCCACTACCCACAACGAATTGTTCTGGGCGATCTCCGCGAGGGCGACCGCTGCCGGGGCGATGGTAAATACTGACGTGAAGAAAATACCTGCCACGAAACTACCGAAAAGTTTGAGTTCATAGGTTTTGGACAGAAGGTCGTTTAAAAGAGAGGTCTGAGCAAGAAACACGGCCGCAAGTACACTTAGTGTTAGCAACAACACCTCCTTCTTTAGTCGTTCTTTTTTTGCGCGAGTAGAGGAAAGAGCCATTGCAAATAATTATACTCTATGGTGCAACATACTTATTCACACCTTATCTATTGTATGTGAACGTTCGTTCACATATACTGAAACAAAACAAGGAGCGACCGACATTTCTTACGAGCTCTGCGAGTGTAGAAATGGGAAGTGCCCTTGTGGTGCTTCCAGCGATTATGTTTTGTTTCATCCCCGACGTGCATTCTGATGCTCGATCGGGGATCCAGACTGGATTCCCGTTTTCACGGGAATGACAGAAAGAGAAGAAAGCGAAAAAAATGATGCACACATCCAAAGAAAAAATTTATACCTTCTATAAGGAGCACAGGCGAATGCCTTCCTACAGTGAGATCGGCAAGTTGGTTGGTTTCGCTTCTAAAAACGCCGTGTCCCGACTGGTACAAAAGCTCATTAAAGAAGGAGCTGTATCGAAAGATACACAGGGTCGGCTTCTTCCGATGCGTGCCCAAGGTGAGATACAGATGCTGGGACTCGTCGAAGCCGGCTTCCCGGCTGTTGCTGAAGCGGAGCTTGCAGACACCATCACACTCGACGAATACCTCATCGACAACCGCGAGGCGAGCTTCCTGCTGCGAGTAAAGGGGGACTCGATGATTGACGCGGGGATACAGGAAGGAGATCTTGTGCTTGTTGAGCGAGGGAGAGAGGTGCGTCAAGGGGATATCGTTATCGCCGAGGTAGATGGCGAATGGACGATGAAGTACTACCGCACCAAGGCAGGCAAAGTGTACCTTGAGCCAGCAAACAAGAACTACCCACTGATCTTTCCCACACAAGCATTAAACATCGCCGCAATCGTCCGGGCGGTAATACGGAAGTATTAACAAAAGGGTTTTATGAGCACTTTCCTCCATCTCGACGGTGACGCCTTCTTCGCTTCATGCGAAACTGCTGTAAATCCAAAACTTCGTGGCAAGCCAGTAGTGACTGGTGCCGATAAAGGCATTGCCTCTTCTATGAGTTACGAAGCCAAAGCTCGAGGTATAACACGAGCCATGCCTTTGTTTCAGATCAAGAAGCTGTGCCCTGAATGTATTATCGTCCCGTCGAATTTTAAATTATACAAAATTATTTCTGCTCGGGCTTTTGCTATTGTACGGCGGTACACTCCCTACGTAGAGGAATACAGCATCGACGAATGTTTTGCGGACCTTTCCCATCTTGAACCGGAAACCATCCCGCAGATAGCACGAGCCATCAAGGACGAACTCCAGAAAGAACTAGGGGTCACATTCTCTGTTGGTATTGGTCCAACCAAAGTACTCGCCAAAGTCGGATCAAAATGGAAAAAGCCAAACGGCTTCACTGTCATAGATCGTAAAAATATTTTTAATTTTTTAAGTGAGGTACAGGTCGGTAAAGTGTGGGGTATCGGCCCTTCAACCTCAATAGCACTTGGGAAATGGGGGATCAAGACTGCCGCAGATTTCGCACACAAACCTCAGGAATGGGTAGAGGAACATTTTTCAAAGCCTGTGCTTGCATTGTGGTATGAGCTCAATGGCGTACCGGTCTATACCACAGAGAATGAAGAGAGTAGACACAAATCAATAATGCGCTCAAGGACCTTCAAAGCCACTACTGACCGCAGGATGGTCTTTGCCGAGCTCTCGAACAACATCGAGGATGTATGTACACGACTGCGAGCTCTCAGGCTCGTCACCAAGCATTTATCGTTCTATCTTAAAACACAGCAATTTCGATACCACGAGACGTCGGTGACACTGCCGCACGAAACAGCGTCACCTGAAGTGATGCTCGAAGCGCTCGGTCCACGTTTTAATAATATTTTCCGCACGGCAACACTCTACCGCTCCACCGCCATCATTCTTAGCAGTGTTAAAGACGAGAAGGGGACGCAGAGCGATTTATTCGGAAACACCAAGCATGATAAAACTTTAGAAAGTGTACACGCCGTCATCGACCGTCTCGACCGCAAATACGGCACCCAAAGCGTATTTTTAGGATCGAGTATGCGAGCCGTTGGCTCTGTACTATTTCGTGAAAAGACCCTTGATCGCCTCTATTTACCCTCTATGGGAGAAGTAGGGTAGATACGGAGTAAACAAAAACCGCGATTGCTCGCGGAAGGATGTTAGCGCATCCATATCGTTATTTTGAATCCAATTTGTGTCTCGTAGTTGAAACGCCCTCGGGGCATCATTTGATCATCGATGGGTACCGCTTGCCGAAAAAACGGTGTCACAATGGTGCGACGACCGACTTTCTTATCAAACGATAAGGTAAAATTTTCAATCGTACCCTCTTCCGCTCCTAAATACCCGACCTTACTCCCCGAGGGCAGGCTGATCCTCATCTTGTGCCTTCGCCACTCAAGAGTGTCATCGACCCATCTAAATCCCACCGGGGTGTCCGGACGTTTGGGGAGTCCGAGCTTGAGCTTTCTATCTTCCTCTTCTTCGTTCACACTCGGAGGAGTGAGGATCGACAATGCAGACGCCTTGTTTTTGAATGCGATCTCTTCGCTCGTTGGAGCAAGGGTCAGGGACGTCGCTCGCGCCTCTTGAACTAATGAGATTGCAATAACCATCATTGATACTGTAGTACTTTTCATGCCTACCTTTCTGTTACTGATTCTGTCGCCTATGATACACCTAAACGCTCAACGTTTCCACACTAGTCACTTCTCCCGATGTGCTGGTATTTTCCACATTTGTGTTGCGTAAGCTATTGCCGCGCTTTATTTTTCCTACTGACCTTTGGTAAACTCTGAACCATATGTGTACAAAAATCATTCAAAATGTATTACTAATGATTGCAATCATTAGCTTTGGAGCAATATCATCTTCAAGTAACGTAAATGCTCAAGAAACATACCACGTAGCAAATACTGGTGAAGTAGCTTCTGCCTCAGTGAGCGTTGGAAACATTGACTCTATGGTCTTGATTGAGCTCACCAACAAGGATCGCATCGCGCAAGGACTCGCTCCACTCTCATATAATGCCAAGCTAGCAGCATCTTCAAACCTGAAAGCAGACGATATGGCGAAGGGACAGTATTTCAGTCACGACAGTCCTTCTGGAGTAACTCCGTGGCACTGGTTCTCTACAGCGGGATATACCTATCGATACGCCGGTGAAAACCTCGCCGTGGACTTCTCTGACTCTGCGTCAATCGAAACTGCCTGGATGAACTCACCTGGACATCGTGCCAATATTCTCAATCCCAACTACACAGAGATTGGTATCTCCCTCGCCAAGGGGATCCATAAAGGAAGGGAGGCAATCTACGTCGTAGAGCATTTCGGCACTGCGCCGACTGCAGGTATTGTGCCCGTTCTCTCAAAGAGCATTCAAAAGTTTAAACCAATAAAAGCAGAAGTCTCTACCCGAAAAACTGCCGTAGTAAAGAAAACTCCACAAAAGAAATCGTAATCATCTCAATTTCCCTCGGAACAACAGCACCTACACATTCTCAAGGATGTGTAGATGTTAGCTGTCAGCCTATATTTTTTCTTCCATAAGCTCACTAAACACCACCAAACGTTTGCTATAGTTATGCGCAGTCTCACTCCACCAGCCGTTGCAGGTGATGAGGTTGAGGCGCGGCACTGAGCTTGTTCCAAAAACTTCATAATTGCCTGCGCTACTGTCATAGGTCGCTGTGTGAGTCACTGAAAAAGTTAACTGACTGCCGTCATCTTCTATCACAACAATTTCATCACCTGCTTTGAGCTTCTTTAGCCTAAAAAATACCGCCGGCAGACCAAAATTATTATCGTAATGTCCCGCGATTACCGCATTGCCCTTGTCACCCGGTTTATAACCGGGCTTATACCACGCGAGCGTACCCCAGTCATCTGGTGTGTCCATTTCTCCAACAGCGTTTTGACCCAAATGTTCGATGGGAGCATCAATTCCCAACGCTTTAATAATGAGCCTCTGCGGCATCGAGTCATGAGTGGGGATTCTGGCTTGCTCGATCTGAGGAGTACTTGTCGCCGAAGTGCTTTCTACAGGTAATACCCTGCCATTACTAAAAACGTAGAGTGCGTAGGTAATCTCAAGCATGAGTGCTCCAGCAACGATGAACCCGAGGAGCATGACAATTAATCTGCGTGATGTCATATTATTCTCTTCTGATTCGCATCCTCCTCGCAAACACGCTTCCCATAAGAAGTAGGATTCCTGAAAGTCCGGCATTCATCATGGCGATCACGTCGTTGTCGCGGCCGGTTTCCGGAAGCTGAGGCGGGATGGGCACATCGCCGACGACCACGTTGCAGACTGCTGTTTGACCCGCGCTCTGTAACGTCGCCATTTTTAGACCTGATGTGTTATAGATGAGTGTTAATGTCGGGCCTGAGTAATTTTGAGTCGGTAGCTCTGGCACGATCCATCGATAATTTCCGTCGCCACCGGCGGCAGTGAACATGGTTTGTGCTCCGAGAAGTGTGGTCGGGCTTTGAGGGATACAAATAAGTTGACCTGTTGTCGCCGCCAGAACTTCGCCACGTCGACTGCCGCCGCTGGTGCCCTGCGGTATATCGTCGTTCGTTATGGTACATTCTTTTGTCTCTCCTGAAGCAATAACTCCTGAACAGCCGCTTGATCTGCTTTTGTCATAACCGAGTGGATCATTTTCATCAACGCTGTAACTTCCGGGAGAGAGAGTGACCGTCTCGCCGTTTTCAGAGCCTGGAAAGTTCGTGCGGGAAACGTTGCCGCCACTTACAGACATGATGAAATTGGAAGCAACGCGGCTGCCGCCGTTGTTATTGATGACATGCTTGACTACCCGAAGCGTAGCGGAGGAAGGCGTTGGTGATGAACCACCACCGGTTGTCGTGGTGGTTGTTGTTGTAGTGGTAGTGGTTGTTGCTGCTGTTGTTGTGGCAGTCGTCGTTGTGGTGGTGGTGGCGTTCGTTACCGTACAGATTTTTGTTTGTCCTGAGGCGATGGAGCCGTTGCAGTCAGCTGAATACGTTATCATATAACCATTCGTCAAGAATTCTGTAACACCAAATAGGCCTGGGGAAAGCGATACCATTGTGCCGTTTGCATCACCTCGGAACGTGGAGGTGGATACGTTTGTGCCAGTGACTCGAAGAGTGAAGTCTCCCGGAGTGCCTCCCCGCACGCCGTTAATAAAAACTTCTTTTTTAACAATAAGAGTGGAAGTCGCTGCTGAAGTGATGATGTCGGTAAAAGTGTTAGTAATCGTACAAGTTTTATTCTGCCCTTCAAGCATGACACCGCCGCAGTCCGCGGAGTAGACAGCACCGAAATTTCCAGTGCCTTGTTCGGTCACGTTGTAGGGCCCGGCGCTCATGGTCACCGAAACTCCACTAGCATTTCCTGGAAAGGTTGAGTTCGAGACGCTGTTGCCACTCACGTTCATGGTAAAGTCGGAAGAATTTTTATTACTCGTCGCACTGTTCACCACTATTTTTCGTACTAAGAGTGTTGCTGGTGTGGGGCCAATTGGTGCTGGCGTAGAGCACGCGAACCCACCGGCAGCCACTCGATTTACGAGATATCCTCCGTCCAAGAAAAAGGGTGATGGAATGCTCCTGTCGCCCGTAGGAGCGGGGTAGCTATTGCTGTAGAAGTAGTCGGCCTGGAAGTTACAGGCCGGCATTTTTGCCGTGAAAACCTGAGTGGCACCGGTGGCAATGGTGACACTTCCCGTACCCTCAAAAAGGGTTTGCGCCTTGTAGTCAACATCAGTAGGGTCATTGATAGTGTACACGGCCATACTTGCAGGTAATGCGCATTGTGTTCCATTGGTGATGGAACCTTTGATAGTCATCGTCGGACGATCGGCGGTGATCTGCGAGAGAGTGATGAGTCCTTGCTGTGCCGCTGATTTTGCTTCACTTGCTGTCATAGTGGAGCCGTTCGCGCACGTCCCTGAAGCGGGCAGGGGAGAGGAGCTCCCGCCTGAAGCAGTGAACACAAAGTTGCATGTTTTGTTGTCCCCGATCGTGATGGTACCAGAACAATTTCCTGTAATCGCTGAGTTAAATTGCGCACCTGCAGGCTGTTGTACGGTCACCGAATAGGAGCCGGTGGAGAGTGTCATCCAGGTACCGTTGTCGCTTCCCGGAAAACCGGTCTTTGAAACATCAGTGCCCGTGACATTCACTGTGAAGTGTGAGGGCAGGGCATTAGTCGAGGCGCTGTTCTCCACGATGACCTTAATCGTGAGGTTACCTACATTTGCGCCTTGCGCTTCAGAAAGCGCCGAGAGCGAGTACGCAAAAACGAGGAGGCATGACAGGGTCCCCACATATGTAAAAAATTTTCGCATTGGTTGTTTTAAAATTTGGTTAGTAAGCTACTTTACCATCTACCTCTGCAATACAAGACGCAGAACCCGCCACTCTCTTACAATAGAGAGCCTTCTTACGTACTACCTTGGTAGATAGTGAGACATTCCACAAAATGACTAGTTTCTGAAATCACTATTACCATATCACAGATATTGACAAAGTACAACTTTAATTACTTAATGACACACTATTGATGCGATAGCAAACGCCACTTGGTTTTACTGGGATGGATGCAACAAAACAAGGAGGTTTAAGAATGAAAAAACCCTCCGCGAACGGAGGGTTTACTGATTGAGGCGAAGTTATTAATGCTTACTAAACGCTTCGAGGGGAACGAAGGTATTCGTCTTCCTTCGCATCCGTTGCATATGACTGAACGAGTCTGTCTCACTCGGCTCGTCGCCGAATGAGTAGACACCTCCGAACGTCTGTTGCGGTGGAGGGTCAAATGTAGCCGGAAGATTAGGGACGTAATAAATTCCCATTTGAATCCGAATTTCCTCACACCCGCGCTCTGCAGCACTATATTCTTCTGATGTCATCTCCCACGGTTTTTTAGGTCGAGGATAAGTACCATCCGGGCCGATAAGGTTGTGCCTTTTCGAAAGTTGCCTCTGTTCAGGTATATTTTGCCTGGACTGATTACACTTTTGTGTTTCCGCAGCTCTTCCCCGACGAACTCGTGTTGATGTCGACACCCGGGCATCTTGGTGACCCTTGAGGTAGGCTTGTATCATGCGCAGGTCTTTTTGATACTCGGGCGGGATGTGTATCCCTTTAACAACTAGTATTGTCATTGAACTTCCTTTGGTAGTAGGTTTAACTTACAGTTTGCTGTTTAAAACATAACATATTAGCATATGATTGTCAAACTAGTCGTAATGGTTCAATAGCTTGGCATCACCTAATGATTTAGGATGGTCGATATATGCCATACACCAAAAATCCCCACATGCCTCGCATCAGAAAGGAGGCTGCTCAGCTCCTCGTCCGCAAAGGATGGTCGACACGGAAAGT
>DATDYB010000020.1:0-7933 GCA_036517115.1 Minisyncoccota bacterium
CGATCCGAGCTTATTGAGGAACAGGTCGTGGCATATCTCTCACGAGTCGAGTTGCCACCTAAGTTCAAGACGGTCTTGGATGCGTACTTCCAGCACTTCGCAAAGGAGCGTATGGATCAGGAGGAGAACGAACGTAAGAGCATCAAGCACGACCTGATCAGGGTGCAACAGCAGATCCGCAATATCGTCGTGGATCGCTCAAAACGCATCATTGACGCAGAGGTCTTTATAAAGATTCAGGACGAGCTTCTTAAGGAGAAAGAGATGTATCAGGATCGATTAACCGAGCTCGAGGGCAAGTCCGATAAATTCGTGCAGAAGTTCAACGAGCTTCTCGACTTCACGGATCATGCCGACGAGGTGTACCAAAAGAGCGGCACGAGTCAGAAGCGAACGGTACTAAAGCTTTGCATTGAGGGATTCACGGTCAGAAATCAAAAACTGACGCCGATGTGGACGCCAGTCTTTGATGTTCTTATGGATTTACAATTGTCCAAGTTCGATCCCCCAAAAGTCGGCGGCAAGGGTTCTAAAACCGCCTCAAAAACCCTTGCCGTACCTAAGGTTCTAACTTGGACATCTGGCGGAGACGGAGGGATTCGAACCCTCGAGGGGTGTAAGCCCCTACATCTTTAGCAAAGATGCTCAATCGGCCTCTCTGACACGTCTCCATAACTTCCCTAACGTACCATATTTTATCAGGATAATCTATAACAAAATTTTGGTATACTTCCTTTTGCACTGGAGAGATGGGTGAGTGGTTTAAACCAACGGTTTACTAAACCGTCGTTCCCTAACAGGAACCGCGAGTTCGAATCTCGCTCTCTCCGCCATGATTTGCGACGGACAGACCTGCGTCTGTCCGAGCAAGCATCATCGCGAGAGAAGCAAGAGATGAGAAAGACGGAGCGGATGCTGAGTGAGCACACGAAGCCGCGAGTCGGGATCGAGAAATTTTACGAGCAGCGGCGAGTAAAATATTCGTGATGAATCTCGCTCTCTCCGCCATAACGTACGAACAACTAAGATTTGCATTCGTTAATTTTTTGAAGTACTGTTTTCTGCAGAAAGGAACACTATGGCAGTTATTGTAGACATTCCCTGCGACGTGTGCGGAAAAGTATCGTGTTTTTCAAAAAACGGATGTAGGATCATTGAACTTGAAGATCTGATCTTCAGAGCTCAACAACAAATCAAAACGGGCAAGGGCCTCGATCACGACATGCAGCTCATCGTCGAGATAACATGTAAAAAAGTTCGCTCGAAGGAGGAGGCGTTGGTCGACGTTGAAGCAAAAAGAGTTAGGCAGGAAAAACAACAAAACTGGCAAAATGATCGTGCAAATTTCCTTGCTCAAAAAGCAAAAGAATTTGACGCGCAATTCTCAGAGCCCAGCCCTGTCCCGTACGCATAGCTTGTTATACAGCCCGATGGACGGGCTTTTTAATTGATTAAAATGATCAGAAAAAACCACTCTTGCCTAGAGAGCTGCCGAGATAACATTCTTCAATATTGCAAGTCATGGAGGAAATCGGCTACGCTATACTGAAACCCAATGAATCTTTCTTCGTTCAAGAAAACCATCTGGAATTACTACAAGAAAAACCGACGGGAATTCCTGTGGCGTACCGACACCTCGCCTTATTCTGTCGTCGTTTCGGAAATTATGCTCCAGCAGACGCAGGCACCGCGAGTAGTAGCAAAATATGAGAGCTTCATGAAAAAGTTTCCGAACTTTGAGACACTGGCAGCCGCTAACACAGCCGAGCTTCTTAAAGAATGGAGAGGGTTGGGCTACAACAGCCGCGCCTTGCGTCTTCGCTCACTGGCGCGCACACTGGTGGAAGAGCACGGAGGAAAACTCCCCCGATCCCCGGAAGCGCTTGTCGCGCTTCCGGGGATCGGCCCAAACACCGCAGGCTCCATCCTCGCCTTTGCCTTCAATATCCCCCATCCCTTTATTGAGACCAACATCCGCACTGTCTTCATCCATTTCTTTTTTAAACAAAAGGAGGAGGTGTCCGATCAAGAGATTACGCCGCTCGTTTTAAAAACCATGGACCGGGAGAAACCTCGGGAGTGGTTCTACGCTCTCATGGACTACGGCGTTATGCTAAAGAAGCTCCATAAAAACCCGAGCCGGCAAAGCCTTCACTACAAAAAACAATCTACCTTCAAGGGATCGAATCGAGAACTCCGAGGCGCTATCCTCAGGCTACTCCTCGAAAAGCCCCATCGCGCTATAGAAGCGGCGAAAAAACTCAACAGGACGGCGGGCGAAGTCAGTACAACCTTAGAAATACTGGCCAAGGAAGGTTTTCTTGTCCACAGCAGAGGTAAATTTTCCATTGCCCGGCAGTAAACTGCGTGGTATTGTTGAGGGATAGCACTGCGAATCGCGGTGACATCAATTAATCAAGCATGAAAAAAAATAATACGATTGGAATTATTATCATTGTGGTAGCAATCTTTATCATCGGCGCCATTACGTTCGGCAAGCAGGATGGTAACAGCCCGCGACGGGTGCAGGATGCTGTAGCTTGCGCACAGGACGTTAAACGATGCTCCGATGGATCATTCGTTGATCGAGTGGCTCCAAGCTGTGAGTTCGCCGCTTGTACAACAGAAGTGAAGCCGGCAGTGAGCACTGCAAAAGTTACACCTAAGGAAGTGGTCGTGAAGTATACCGACTTAGGATTCGTACCTAAAATCATTACGATCAACAAGGGTGACACGGTGAAATTCGTAAGCGAAGCAAGCCGCACTATGTGGCCCGCATCCGATGTTCATCCTACTCACCTCCTCTATCCAGAGTTTGATGCAGAAGCTCGTCTTATCACCGGCCAGAGCTATTCATTCACTTTCAGTAAGGTCGGCACATGGCCATATCACAACCACACCAACTCCAATTTCGGTGGCACGGTCATTGTTAAGTAACATTCAAAAAAACCACTCCTTCTGGGGTGGTTTTTTGTTTGGAAACTTAGAAATCTTGGTATAATAAACACATGAACAATAAAACAATTCTTGCCATCGTTTTTATTATCATAATCATCGCCGGAACTTGGATACTCATGAAGAGTAGAGCTCCTTCAGCGAGTATTGAAAACAATGCCGCCTTATTACAAGAAGCCTTCGTTGCAAGCAGCACCCCAACAACACCACAACCAAAAACTGTTGAAGTCACCTACACTGACCAGGGCTTCTCACCACAAGAACTTTCTCTCAATCTCGGTGACACCGTTACCTTCACCAACACATCAACCGGACCGATGTGGGTAGGATCCGACGCTCACCCAACACACGTTCTCTACAGTGGCACAACACTAAAAGATCACTGTCCGGACACTACCGACACCGCCTTTGACCAATGCAGTAGAGGCGATACGTACTCCTTCACCTTCACCAAAGCCGGTACATGGAAATACCACAACCATTCTAAAGCCGCTTTTGGTGGAACTATCGAGGTAAAGTAACATGGCCCCCTTCCTTCTAAGACTTGCGACCGCTCTCGCCTTCCTCTATCCCGCGTACGCTATTCACGCCTCACCCGAAAGTTGGCTTTCGTATATACCGCCATTTGTAGATAATTTTAAAATTCCCCAAGCGATGTTGACCAGTCTTTTTACCGCATTACACGTTATCATCGGCGTCTGGATCCTTTCCGGCAAGAAAATTTTTATCCCCTCTCTTATCGCAACACTATTCCTCGCCGGGGTAGTAGCCCTCAACTGGGACCAAATCGACATCCTCTTCCGCGATCTCGCTCTCGCGCTCGTTGCACTCTATCTCACCATCGCAAGTCGAAGAAGTTAAGCAATAAAAAAAACGGAAGGCTATCCTTCCGTTGGTCACTCGCGTGACGGTTGTTCAATACTTGATCGTAACGATCGGGCAGACTTTCTGCTTTTTTGCTTTGACGTATTCCTTACACATTTTCCACGTCTCTGTGCCTAAGAATTTCCATACCATACGGGTTAGAAACGAGCACAGGAGAAACCCTGTTATCCACCAGAAAGTACTCAAGTTGATGTTTTTTGGAGCGCTACTGACCCATTCAACAGTCCTCATTGTGATACCGGGTAAATAGTATGCCGTCGCGATAAGCGTAATGAGTGATATCGGCCACAGTCTTAACCCAAAAACCCTGGGTAAAGGATACTGTACGTAGAAGTCTTCGCCCTTAGCTGTACTAGGACGATAGCCAAAAAAGAAACCCACTGTTGACGTCGCGACGATAAGCGTCGTCATTACCACAATGCCAATCGGCCACCAGAAGAGCAGATGCGTCCAGAACCTCCAAAATAATAAACAGAGGCTAACCTGCTGTGGACGGTCATACTTCTCATCGAGTCCATAAGCCACTTTGAAGATCCAACTGCTTTTATCAAGTTCCATAAATAATATTAGAGTACGTTGAGTTGTCTGAGGTTGTCGAGTTATTTGGGCGGATGCCCTGTATTTCTGAATCGGATTGTATCATATATACATGTTTTGTCAATAGAATAAAAATGTCTCGAGTTCGGTACAATACAGGGATGCTTTTTGTTTCCCTCATCGAAGAACATTTTCGTCTGAATACCCAACAGAAACAGGCGCTTAATAAACTGGGAATGAAGACAGTCGAAGATTTGTTGTACCACTTCCCTGCACGCTACGGCGACACGTCGACCATCAAAAACATAAGCTCGCTCGTTAAAGGTGAGGAAGCGGTGGTGTTCGGAAAAATTTCAGGCCTCAAAACCAGCAAAGGTTTCCGAACTAAAATCCCCATGGCACAGGGCGTGATCGAGGACGACACCGGCAAAATCCAGGCGGTCTGGTTCAACCAACCCTATCTGGCGAAAATGACGGTAGAAGGCTCCTTCATTCGAGCAGAGGGAAAGATATCCGAGCGGCGAAAAAGCGGTGAACTATACTTCTCCAATCCAAAAATTGAAAGCATCGCTAAATTACCCACCGGCGTTGGTGATTCGCTCTTTGGTGAAGACGGAGCTTCCCACACCCTCTATCCCGTCTATCCGGAGAGTCGCGGCATCACCTCAAACTGGTTCTATCACGCGCTCCAGAGAGTCTTCCGATCCGGAATTTTGGAAACTTTTGTCGACCCTATCCCCGAATCGATACTCAAGAAATACAACCTGCCCACACTCAAAACCGCTCTTATTTGGATTCATGCCCCTCTTAAGGCAAGTGATGCTGCCGCTGCCCGCAAGCGCTTCGCGTTCGAGGAAATATTTTTCATCCAACTCCAAAAGAAAAAAGACCGTTTGGAATACGAAGGACATCCGGCGTACCGAGTATATAAAGACACCGACGAGATGAATGAGTTTACAAAGCGATTCCCTTTTGAAGCCACCGGCGCCCAGGAGCGGGCTATTCAAAGTATCCTCACGGATTTCAACAGTGGCAAGCCGATGGCGCGACTCCTGCACGGCGACGTAGGCTCAGGGAAAACCGCTGTGGCCGCAGCGAGTGTGTACGCGGTTGCCACCACCCGGCCACATGGCCAAAAATTCGGCCATCTACAGGTCGCCTATATGTGCCCCACCGAAATCCTCGCTAAACAACACTTTGAATCCTTTATTAATTTCTTCTCATATCTCAATGTACAGATCGGCCTCATCACCTCGAGTGGCTGTCGTAAATTCCCTTCCAAGGTGAGCCCCACCAAATGGACGGATATTTCCCGTACGCAACTTTTGAAATGGGTGGCCAACGGCGAAATTCCCATTCTCATCGGCACACATTCGCTCATTCAGAAGGCGGTAAAATTTAAGCACCTGGCATACATCATCATCGATGAACAGCACCGCTTCGGCACAGCACAGCGACAGAAACTTACTCAGAAGGATACGATCGCACCCCACTTGCTTTCCATGTCGGCTACACCGATCCCCCGCACCATGACGCTCACCCTCTACGGCGACCTCGACCTCTCGCTGCTCGACGAAATGCCAAAGGGTCGCTTGCCCATCATTACAGAAATTGTCTTGCCCGGACACCGAGAAAAAACCTACGACACGATAAGCGGAGAGCTCAAAAAAGGCAGGCAGGCGTATATCATCTGCCCAAGGATCGATGAACCCGACCCGACCAAGGAGCAGGCCTTGGATGCAAAGTCGGTGAAGGAGGAAGCGAAGCGGCTCAAGAAAGATATCTTTCCCGAGTATGAAATCGGTGTACTCCACGGCAAAATGAAAGATGACGAGAAAGACAACGCAATGCGAGACTTCACCGCAAACAAAATCCAAATTCTGGTTGCGACCTCAGTGGTTGAAGTCGGTGTCAACGTCCCCAATGCCACTATCATCGTCATTGAGGGCGGTGAACGTTTCGGTCTCTCGCAACTGCACCAGCTCCGAGGTCGAGTCATTCGCGGCACTCACCAGGCTTACTGCTTCGTATTCGCAGAAACTAAATCGAAAAAGACCATCGATAGGCTGAACGCACTCAAGAAAGCCAAGAACGGCTTCGAGCTCGCCGAGTTCGATCTGGCCCAACGAGGCGCTGGGGAACTTTACGGCAAAAAACAGTGGGGCCTCACCGACGTCGCCATGGAAGCGCTTCAGAATTTAAAGATGGTCGAGGCCGCCCGCAACGAAGCCGAAGCGTTCATACTAGAAGACCCAACATTAAAAAAATATCCGCTATTAAAAACCCATTTGGATCACGCCGCACATCAAATCCACTTTGAATGAAAAAAGACCTTAACAGGTCTTAATGAGCTTTGACGACTACCGACAGAAAAACGATGGCAACCACAATAAGAGCTATGAGTGCCGCAGCGACTGAGGACACAAAAGCCCAGGGAAATCCCGTTGAGGGTGAACCTTCATCATCTTCGTACATACAATATTCTCCTGCGGAGAGTGTACACCTCAATCGACATAAAAGGCAAGACGATTATTGAACTTTTAGTATGTCAGAAGTCGATTATATTCAGCTATAATGTTAGGTATGAATTACCTCATCACCGGCGGAGACGGATTTATCGGTTCAAAGATTGCAACGAACGTTAATGGAAAGTCTTTTGATCTCAAGTCGGGGTCAGATATTTTCGACACTGAAAAATTAAAGAGGGCGTGTGAAGGCGTGGACGGCATATTTCATTGCGCCGCAAAAATCAGCGTGCCTGAGAGTATGGAAAAACCGAAAGAATACTTTCATATTAACGTCGACGGTACAAAAGCTGTCATCGACGCCGCAAAGATGAACAACTGCAAAATTGTTTTCTCGAGTAGCGCGGCGGTGTACGGAGATACTGAAAGTATTGTCGACGAAACTTCCCCGCTCAATCCAAAATCCCCTTATGCAGAAAACAAACGCGACGGTGAACGTCTCCTCAAAGAGTCGTGTGTACCATCGATATGTCTGCGGTACTTCAATGTGTACGGCCCAGGGCAATCTGCCGCGTATGCCGGCGTTATCACCCCGTTCATCAACAAAGCGTTACGTAATGAAGACTTGATAATCTACGGCGACGGCAACCAAATCAGAGATTTTATTTTTGTTGACGATGTTGTTGAAGCAAATATTGCCGCGACGCGATACAACAAAACCCCTTTTGAAATTTTCAATATCGCGAGCGGTGTCGAAACTTCTATCAACACTCTAGCAAAAACTATTATAACCCTCACCAATTCCTCTTCGACGATTCGCTACGAATCTCCACGAGCTGGAGATATTCTCTACTCTTGCGCAGATGTTTCTAATGCTCGTACGCTACTCGACTGGAAAGCAAAAATCCATCTGGAAGTAGGATTAGAACGAACCATTGCGTGGTATCGCAACTACGTAATCTAATCAATAGCTTGGAATCACTTTGCTAATAAATTGTTCCGGCGTTTTTAGATTTAGGCCGAAATGCAAGCGTTTTTGGTTGTAGTACGGAATGTACTCTCTAAGGGCTTTGTTCAATGCGTAGACTGTC
>DATDYB010000021.1:0-24345 GCA_036517115.1 Minisyncoccota bacterium
CTACCCCGCGAGCTTCGCTCGCGGGGTTCTCTGTAACATACAAAAGAAATCCACAAATTACTCTGCATTTCCAGTGTATAATTAAGTGTAATGAAATTTAGAGAGTCCAATCACAGTACACACAAACTTTTTGCTATTCTTCTGTTAGGGTTCATTTTCACCTTCCACACCACGCTTCCTGTGTACGTGAGCTCAAACTTTCTATCAACGTTCGCGAGTACGAAGACGGTTGGTCTCATCTATTCAATCGCTTCCCTGATGGCGATCATAGGACTTCTCCAGTTCCCTCGCCTTCTGCGCCGATTCGGCAACTATGAGACATTACTGCTGTTGATCGGTCTCGACGCACTCTCGCTTGCTGGACTCATATCCTTCAAGAGTGTCTGGTGGGTTGCCCTGTTCTTTGTGGTGAATAGCGTTATGATTGCTCTCGCCTCTCTCACGATCGATATCTTCCTCGAACACAGCTCCGACAACAAACACACGGGCGGCATCCGTGGCCTTTTTTTGACCGTCATCAATATCGCCTGGATCATTTCTCCGTTTCTCACCGGACTTTTGGTACAAGAAACTGAGTACCAGACAGTCTACATTGCAGCCCTGGTCCTATTAGTACCTCTTCTTATGCTCCTCGCCTATAACTTCAGAGATTTCAAGGATCCTCGATATACTCGCATCGGCACGTTTGAAGGACTAGAGATGGTTCGTAACAATCCAAAATTCCGTAGTATCTTTTCTGCCAACATTATTCTCAACACATTTTATGGTTGGATGGTAATCTATACACCGCTCTACTTACACAACACCATCGGCTTTGGTTGGCCGACCATCGGCATCATTTTTACCATCATGCTTCTTCCATATATCATTTTCGAACTGCCGCTCGGTCGCTTGGCAGACAGCCACTTCGGAGAAAAGGAGCTCATGATTGCTGGTTTCATTATTATCGCGACGTTCACCGCCCTCCTTGCCGTCATTCAGGTACCGAACGTATTCCTCTGGGCGCTCGCCTTGTTCATGACACGCGTGGGAGCGGCTATTGTGGAAGTCATGATCGAAACCTATTTCTTCAAGCAGATCCACGAGCGTGATTCCGCTATCTTGGGACTCTTCCGAACCACCCGTCCTCTCGGGTATTTACTGGCACCCATCCTTGCAACGATTACCTTCGCTTTTGTCGAACCCCAATACTCTTTCGTGGTGCTCGGAATTATCACCCTCTTTGGACTTGGATACAGTTTAGAGCTTAAAGATACGAAATAATACCAATATACTAATTGTTGCAAATATGCGAATGGCTACAAATGTTAAGATCTTGAGTATTCGTAGCCATTTGTAGATTGGTACTCATTCGTATATTGGTATTTATCTTTCTGAGTCAGATAGAAATCGCATCAGGTATACCGTGATGAACACGATGACAAGGGTAAGGATAAACGCATAAGTAAATTTCATCAGAATTGAGTTCTTATCCAAAGGGAAAAGGTATTCAATAAGCGCACGGATAGCGTCGTTCCAAGCGATACCTGCAGCTATTCCAAAACCACCAGCGACAAATCCTCCGATTCGCGCTTTCATTTCTTGAGTGGTCTTTTTGCTCTCTTCTTTGATTCGATCGAGGGACATAACTATAGTATAGCTCTTTTGCTTTGAAGATACGCAGCAATTTCATCTGCGTCGCTATCCGCAAGGATGTAGCCATCAATATCCAAAGTGGGTGTTTTTGTCTGTCCCGATTTAGTAACCAATTCTTCAAAAAAGACTTTGTTACCTAAAACTTCTCGCTCTTCAAACGAAATATTTTCCTTTTTTAAATACTGGAGTGCATCCTTACACCATCGGCATCCTGTCTTGGTGTATATAATGATATTCATGCCGACAATAGTATCACATCTTCACTGCTTCAAGGAAAAGGAAGAGTGGAATTTCTTTTCGGGCAGTATTTTCCGCATCTTGCCGCGGACCTGGCTCGCTTTCTTTGTGTGAAATCCATTCCTCCAAACGCGTGACCGCGAAACCATTTTTAGCGAATGTTTTGAAATACAGCTGGAGCGGACGGTGAAATGAATATGTAAAACTTTTATTGTCTTTTTCGCCCGGATTCATATCTATCTTCTCGCGCGACTCGGAAAGGTATCGATCGATGCGGCGATATTGTACTTTTCCCGCATCATCATATCCCCACCCCGACGCTTTAGGAATTCGGAATGCAGGGTGGTTGAGTACCACAAAAAGTCTACCTTGTGGCTTCAGGACCCGCGAACATTCAGTAAACGTGCCAGCAATATTTTCAATGTTCTGAAGCGCTAGTACTATGGTCACAACGTCAACAGACGCCGAGTCAATCATACAGAGATTATCTGCCCCAGAAACATGATAGGTGATCTCCTTCGGGGAATTCTTTCGAGCGATCTCGACAAGCTCTTTTGAAAGATCCGTACCGATCACTGTAGCGCCGGCTTTATGAAATTCCCTCGAGAAAAATCCTTGCCCGCAAGCAAGATCGAGGATAGTCTGGCCTTTGCTAGGCGTAAGGAGCCGAAGCAGGTTCGGCAATATCACTTCTTTTTGATACGTCCCCTCTTTGTGTTCCAAGAGGTCGTCATACCAGAGGGCTACATGTTCCCAGGAAGTGTCTCTTTTCTTCATGGTACAGAGTATAGTATATTCGCTCCGACCTGGCTATTTTTTGTACGTCTCTCGGCCAGCCTCAAATTGCTTTCTCACACTTCGCCATCGGCGCTTCATATCCTGTGTTAACTTTTCAAGTTCATCGGGGTCAACATTTTTCAACCCTTGGTAGTTAGCTTTAATTTCCTCGACGGCTTTCTCATAGGTTGTTTCCGTAACATCTTTCATTTTTTCGAGGCGCTCCAGCACATCGGCCCACATGGTATGCATCCAGCTTTTCATTGCGCCTCGATGTGAAGCTGCCCGTTTTGACCCATAGAAATACCATGCCGCGACCACTGAAGCGACGAGAGTGAAGTTCACAATTTTTTTAACGTTTTGGTGATTCATGTTATTTACGTTTTTTAGGGATAAAAGAAATAAATGAGGTTATGACTTTCAATAAGGCCATGACTTTTAGGGTCTTTTCCCCAACTATATAACGGACTCGACGCACGTCGCTTACCAGTGCTTCACTCTCTTCGGAGATCGTTTTGATCGTCCGTGTGATGCGGCGGAGCAAGATCATAAGCCATACCGCCAGAATCACGCCCATCACAGCAAAAATAATCACCACGATCGTGGTGATGAAAAAGAATATATCTGCGTGAATGAAAGTTTGGGTGTTCATAAAGTTGAGGTTGCTGTTAAGGTGGAGGTTCCAAAACGCACAGGGATACGATGCTCCTTGTCGTGTTCAGGCAAGCCAGACGGATTATCTTTCATGAAGATGAGTGTGCCTGTGTGCGTTACCGGCTGGGCGAAGGTCAGTGTAGCCTTAAACGGCACGAACTCAGGAGTCATCCACTCACTCTGCGCTTGCGCGATACCTACCGCCAACTCTTTTCCGTTCGCATCAATGAGTCTGACGGGGAATGACGCTTCGAAGTACCATGTGCCGCGGGCCACGCCAGAAACTTCAAACGGACTTTTCACTATCTCGTTCGGCCGAGGCACCCCTACTCTGATCAAATTCTCCATCTCAATCTCTGTGCCGAGATTTTCTCGAAAGATGGTGCCATCCGAGGTAGCACATTGAGCCGGATATGACTTCATGATTGGGTACCCTGCCGCCACACACTCTTCAAAGGTGCTTATCATGTGCCGATTTTTAGAATACAGAGCGGTAATTGATCCAATAACGATAATCGCCAGTATAGCGATACCTAGTCCAATAACGCGTTGCCTCATATTTCAATTGTAGCGCACGTATCCCCACCTGGATACTTGCGTGAGGCGATACCTGTGCTATGCTTCTAATCGAACAGCAGTATGTTCGTTTAGTTCCTTGGCGCAGTCGTGATAGCACGACACCCCCGAAGCCTTATGCTTCGGGGTATTTTTTTACCATAACTTTTCTTTTTCCATGAGCACGATATAATGTTTCCTTGTAACATTAATAATATATCGACATCGCAATGAAGATTTCAAAAATATTCGGACGGGAAATTTTAGACTCACGAGGCAATCCGACGGTCGAGGTAGATGTTGTGCTACGCGACGGATCGTTGGGACAGGCAGCGGTACCCTCGGGTGCTTCCACCGGATCTCACGAAGCGGTTGAACTCCGGGACGGCGATAAAAAACGATACGACGGGAAAGGAGTACTAAAGGCAGTATCGAATGTAAACGGAGAGCTAGCTAAGGCGCTCAAAGGCAAGGAATGGGACCAACACACCCTCGACAAAAGAATGATCGAACTTGATGGCTCAAAGACTAAAGAGCGGCTCGGTGCCAACGCCATCTTAGGTATCTCTCTGGCCTTCTCGAAAGCAGCCGCGGCCAGCAAAAAAATTCCTCTCTACAGCTATTTCCAAAAAATAGGGAGAACAAAAAAGCCTGTTCAATTGCCAGTACCCATGATGAATATTTTGAATGGTGGCAAGCACGCCGAACACTCTACAGATTTTCAAGAGTTTATGATTGTTCCTCACGGCGCTCCAACCTTTAAAGAAGCGCTGCGTTGGGGTAGCGAGGTATTCCATACACTGAAAAAAATTCTTCATGATCGCAACCTCAGCACTTCGGTCGGCGACGAGGGAGGTTTTGCTCCATCACTCCCCTCAAACGAAGCGGCAGTAGAAATTATCCTTGAGGCCATTGAAAAGGCTGGCTACAAGCCGGGCAAGGATATCTCACTGGCCCTCGATGTTGCAGCTACCGAACTGTATAAAAATGATTCATACCATCTCGAACGTGAAGGCAAGACACTGTCGTCAGCGGAGATGGTGGAGTTTTATGTCGAGTGGTGCAAGAAATTCCCTATCATTTCCATTGAGGACGGTCTTGCTGAGGATGACTGGGATGGCTATAAGCTTCTCACCAAAAAGCTGGGGAAAAAAGTACAGATCGTGGGAGATGATCTTTTTGTCACCAACATCGAACGATTAAAAAGGGGCACCGAAAAAAATATCGCTAATTCAATCCTTATCAAGCTCAATCAGATTGGTACGGTCTCTGAGACTATCGACGCTGTGAATATGGCATTAAAAGCAGGGTACACTGCTATCATCTCTCACCGCTCTGGCGAGACAGAAGATACGACCATCGCAGACTTCGTTGTTGGTACTGGTACAGGACAAATCAAGACAGGGTCGCTCTGCCGTAGCGACCGCGTGGCAAAATACAACCAGTTGCTTCGTCTCGAGGAAGCCTTGGGAAAAAAAGCCCTCTATCTCGGAAAGAAAGTGTTCAATTTCTAATGAAATGAAAACCGCTCCGTCAAACGACGGAGCGGTTTTGCATTGAAACTACTTCTGCTCTCCTCCTGTAGGCTGTTCTGGCTTCTTTGTTGTATCTGCCATAGTATTTAGGTCTCTGTGCATTGTGTCGCGAACACAAAACACGTCGACAAATTATGTACCAAGGATGCTAATGCGCCGAGGTACGTCATTTAGTATACCCCTCTCGACTAGCCCGTATTGGGCTCCATCAAAGTATAGACAAGGCGTCAAAGGAATGACTTATTTGGGCTTGCAAAATGGTCATTTTGTGGCGTGGTGTAATATGATCGATAATTACATAACGAATAGATGTAAAAGTAAATATGTTTTAAATTTTTGCCCTCCTTTCTCCCCTGCGATAGAATGTACAAGTAATTTTAGATTTTATGAACAATATCTCCCCATCATCAACTCTTCTTGTCATCCTCGACGGATGGGGTTACCGCGAAGACACTAGCCACAATGCGGTGGCAAAAGCCAAAAAACCTTTTTTCGATATGCTATGGAAAAAATATCCCCACACACTCCTTGAGGCGAGCGGTCTCTCTGTCGGATTGCCGGAAGGACAGATGGGTAACAGCGAGGTAGGACACACCACCATCGGCGCGGGGAAAATCATCGACACTGATCTGGTCAAAATTGATAAGGCTATCGCTGCCGGAGAATTTGAGACCAACCCTGCTTTTCAAACGCTGTTTGACCATGTGAAAAAGCACAGCTCAACTCTTCATGCACAGGGACTACTTTCTGACGGCGGCGTACACAGCCACTATCGACATTTATTTGCCTTTCTCCAGGCAGCGAAAAAAGCAGGGGTAAAGCGAGTTGCTATTCATGTCTTTACCGACGGCCGCGACACGGCGCCACAGAGCGCAGGAATGTATCTTAAAACCTTAGAGGAAAAACTTAACGAAATCGGTGTTGGTTTTATCGCATCACTCTCAGGCAGATTTTACGCCATGGACCGGGATAATAATTGGGATCGGCTCGCCAAGACAGAAAAGGCTCTATTTGAATGCGAGGGAAACGTATGCACCATCAAACCTTCGGAGTATACAGCCGAACTCTACAAAGAAGGAAAACTTGATGAGCATTTTGAACCAGTGGTGTGCCTCGATCCCAACGGAAAAGGTTGCGCCATCCAAAACAATGATGCCGTATTTTTCTTTAACTTCCGAGCTGACAGGGCACGAATGCTTACCAAGAAAATTATCGAGCATTCCGGGAAACAAAACATATGTCTCGCTACACTTACTGAATATAAGAGCGACTTCAAGTGTCTTGTGGCATTCCCACCAAGCACCATCGAAACCACTTTGGCTGCGGAAATTTCCAAGGCCGGGTTAACGCAAGCGCATATCGCTGAAACGGAAAAATTCCCCCACGCCACCTATTTCTTAAACGGGGGAAGAGAAAAACCTCATGCCGGTGAGAAGCATATTCTACTTCCTAGCCGAAAAGACGTACCTACGCACGACCTCGCTCCGAAAATGAGGGCAGAGGGTATTGCCGATAAGGCAATTGAGGAAATTAACACTGGCACTGACTTTATTTTCATCAATTTTGCTAACCCTGATATGGTAGGCCACACTGCGAACGTTCCGGCCATTATCGAAGCGATTGAGGAAGTAGACACGCAACTCAAACGCGTGATCGAGGCACTCGAAGTAAAAGGTGGCATTGCATTCATTACCGCCGATCACGGTAATGCGGAGGTAAACGTTGATCCGATAACAGGAGAAAAACATACGGCTCATACCATCAACCCTGTTCCTGCTATTCTCGTCCCACTTGGAGGTTCTTCTTCCAAGCGGGACGAGCTCGCCCAGGGAACTCTGGCGGATATCGCTCCTACCATCCTTGCGATCATGGGTATCTCTCAACCTCAATCAATGACGGGCAAACGCTTACTTGGAGGTTCTTCCCCCAAATGTTAATCGATAAGAAGGTCCTGTAGTTCTCTCTGATCTTTCTTTCGTTCCTGAATATCGATAAGACTTGAAAGAGCGAATTGTTCGTACTCTTTAGAATTTTTAAATTGATTGAGTATAATATCTTTATTACAAATCCCCATCTTTTCAATTCCTCTATACTCATCCCAACTACTCCGCACCAACTTGGAGGAAGAACCTCCAAGTTGGTGCGTTTTATCATTAAGATTAACGTAAGCACTTACATGTAAAAGATACTCATTGGAATCAATATGAGATGCCTTGAATTTTCCCTGAAACAACGACCCCGATCTTTTATATTTATTATTAAAATAGAGGGTGTAGCCCGTCCCGAGACGCTGCATAAACGATTCTATCCCTTTTTCTACCAAAGGAGTCATGATGTGATGATAGTGATTCGGATTTAAACAGTATGAAATGAATGATACAAGAGGAGTGTCCTCTTTCTCTTTTTCCTTTAAGAAGGAATTTTCATAAATACTGCCTATTGGAACTTTTGTATTAAATTCAATCATGCACTGATGAAAACGTTCCACATCTTCTTTGTCCATAAAAATATCGCGCTTATCTACCCCACGATTAAACAAGTGATAATACTCACCCTCAACTAAGTTTACTTTTCGACTGGGCATGTTGTAAATTTTACTACTTGGAAGTTCTTCTTCCAAGTTGAAAACTCTTGATCTTCTGACTTTCCTCTACTTGGAGGAAGAACCTCCAAGTAGGTACTCTTACCGATTTGTCGATTACTCAGGGATTTTAAGCTGTTTAGGCTCGTCCGATACATTAAAAAGCGAGGATGCTATCCTCGCGTTGTTATCCGTGCGTTGTTATGCTTGCGTGCTGTGCTGAGACACACTCGTATTATTGCATTCTCATGGCAGCGGTACATGCCTCTTGCTGTCTAACACTTGCATTGAATCATTGAGCTCTATCAGCTCTTCCGCTTTGAACTGTTTGATGAGATGACAAGCAATCTTCCAATCGTAATCCGATGTGCGGGAGAATACTTTAACGGCCAGTTCGCGTCGAAACTTAAGCGTTGTAGCCCCGTCATATCTCGCCATTTCCTCCCGTACTCGATCGTAATCCGCCGGATCGGTGACCACGGTCACACTGACGTGATTTTTCGCCGCGCTGCGGAGCATCGACGGACCGCCGATGTCGATATTTTCGATGGCGTCCTGAAGTGTCACATCCGGTTTGGCGACGGTCTGCTCAAAGGGGTAGAGATTTACCACCACAAGATCGATAGGCTTGATCTCATGTTCTGCGACCACTCGCTCGTGATCAGGGTTGCCCCGGATGAAGAGTAGCCCGCCATGGACTTTCGGATGAAGGGTCTTCACACGGCCGTCGAGCATTTCAGGAAATCCGGTATACTCGCTAAGCTCGATGACCTGTAATTTCCTCTCTCGGATTGCTTTAGCAGTTCCACCGGTACTAACGATCTCTACTCCCATTTCCTGTAAAAAACAGGCGAAATCAAGCATTCCTGTCTTGTCCGACACCGAAATGAGCGCTCGCTTAATTCTCCGGTTCACTACGGCGTATGAAGGGACAATAGATCCTGACACAGTCTTCCTTTCTTTGATTGTTTAATTAACTATCACCAACCTCTGGGGACAGACTATGCCAGCGCAACGAGAAAGTCAACTTAGTTTTAAATTTTGGTTAACAAGAAACGTACCAGATACTTTATCTCATCTTTTCCTACGCCTTGTTTCGCCTCAGGACGAACATCGGTGATAGTAACCGAGACCCCCTTAAAAACAGATGGCTCATCAGAATTTTTGAGGCTCACTATTCGATGCTCTGTCCCCGACTTGAGGCTTAACGACAGTTTAACTTCCCCTGCCCACACGCACTGAACATTCGAAGGACATCGGCTGTCTTCCAACACTTTTAAAAATTTCAAAGTAACACCTTCAAATTCCGACTCCCCACCGACAGCAAGAGTTACTTCTTTCTTTTCTACAGTCTTCCCTGGTGCCTCATCGAGTTCGGTAGCCTCTACGATAGGCAATTCTTTTTGTCCTATTTTCCTCCCCCCTTCAATATGTTCTCGTGGAAAAAATACATCCGCAGTTAAAAAAAGTACGATAAAAATCCCAACAATCACTATGGCAACAACGATCGATACCCAAGAAATAACTTTCATCCCTACAGTATACCCGACGAACTCTAACTCGTCTCTTTCATGAGCTCACTAAGCTCACGTACATTCGCGGCCTTTACCCCTCGCTGTGCCATGATAAGTTTTCCTACCAAGACCGAGAGACTTACACACAAGACAGCGAGTGCAAACCCGCCAACAACGTCTGAAAACCAGTGTACATTCAAGTACACTCTACTTATTCCCACTAATAGAATGCAGAAGACTGAGATTGTTTGAGCGATATGCTGTGCATGACGATGTCGTATTACTTTACTGAGAATAAGCATGAACAATAGCAACACGACGCACACAAAGGTTGCATGACCTGAAGGAAAGCTGGCGTCGGGTGAGAGGAGAAAGGCATTCTCAGGTCGGAGACGACCGACGACGTTTTTAATAAACGGCACCGCGATAAGGGAGCTCGACAGAGAGAGGAATGTCACCCACGCGTAATAGAAGCGTTTCTCTCGCATGAGCGTGGCAAGAAGGACGAGGGCCGCTATCACACATACCGTCGGGCTGAGCACGTAACTGATACCGATCATCATTTCCGCTACCCACGGATTCCAGATACTTACCACAAAAGCGTTAACCCACGTATCGATATGTGAAAAAAATGTTTCTCTTCCTAAACTATCTTGGAGCGTCTTAAAAAATACATACAAGGAGATAACCGCCGCAGAGAGTGTGTAAAGATGAAAGCGGACGAAGATATGATGACGCTTGTTGATTGAGCGATACGAAAGTACAAAGACGATGGATAGTATGACGGCAAAAAAAATAAATCTGCCAATGTAGTGCGAAACAGCTTCATAACTAGCGCCGAAGATATATCCAACGAGCGAGGAAGAGACCGCCCATGCAATACCTCCGATGATGTTATAGAACCAAAACAAAGAAACCTTTACGTCACCGGCTCCAGCAAGGAAAGGAGTGAAAGCGCGCGCAACCGGATTAAACCGCCCAAGAATAAGTGCCTTGCCTGCATGTTCTTGCAACACTCTTTTCGCCTGCTCAATATGGCGCACTCGTATGAAAAAGTATTTACCAAGAGTACCTATGAACGCATAGCCGTAGCGCTTACCCAAGAAGTACCCGACATAGTCCCCGGCGATAGCCCCTAGCGAAGTAACGAGTATAAGAAGCGGTAAAGTGAACATGCCAAGCTTAGTGAGAAAGCCTGCAATAATAATGAGTGTCTGTCCCGGCACAAAAGCACCGATGAAGGGAATAGACTCGATCATTGAGACAAGAAACAGCAGCCAGTATCCGCCATATTCGACCGTCTCCCTACCCACCCCTAATAGATGAAAAATATTCACAGATAACATAGTAGCACGAAAGAAATGTAAAATTTAAAAGGCACGATAACCATTACGTATTTATTGACAAGGTAATAAAAATATTATAGTATGCTTGAGCATCATCACATCACTATCTACCATGAAAATAGCCATAAATCTCACCCGAGAAAACGTTGGGGGCATAACATCTTCCAATCTTAATTTAATAAACCACCTCTACAAGCGCGATTGCGAATTTGCGAGCATCGAGCTTACCAGTCGCATGTATATGAAAGGAGCATCGATATTTCGAAGCTTCGACCCTGAAATATTCGACCATCACATCTTAAATATTCATCATCTACCCTTCCCATCCATCATCGAAAAAAGTAAGAATCTACGTGATATTGAACATGCTTACGCGGAAATTATAAAAATTATCAGGAAAATCCTAAGAGATACACGACCAGACATTGTGCTTTTAAGCGGTACCTATTATATGCCCTGGCTCATCTCGATTGCCGCAAAGAAAGAGAAGCTGCCGATCGTGTTATGGTATTCAGGGGTGCTGGCGAAGGAGACATCGCATCAGCCGAAACATATACGAAAAATTTATTTGGCAATGGAAAAATCCATTGTCAGCAGTGCGTCAAAAATAATCTTCCCGTCTGAATTATGCAAGACGACGGTGGAGGACGACGTGCTGAAGAGTAAAATAAAAAACGGTTATGTCATTCCTAACCCCGTCTCAAGTATTTTCACAGACCCAGCAGCCATTGACGTATCGACTGATCGCAGGATCGCCGCCGTTGGCCGCTATTCGAAAGTTAAGAATTTTGACCGATATTTCGAACTCCACACCGAGTTGTTGAAGGAGAAATGGCGACATACCGCGTCGTTCGTCACCAACTCCGACGCAAATCTTGAAAAAGTTCCGAACACGATCGAAATGCTGCCATCCATGTCCCCCGAAGGATTGAAAAAGTTTTACCTCGCGCATGGTCTGATCATCTGTCCCTCTCTCTTTGAAACATTCGGCAATGTTCCGATGGAAGCGGCCTGCCTAGGTATTCCCGTGCTCGTCAGTGACAGAATGGGCTGCGCAGAAATCCTAAAAAAGGTAGGCTTGGCAAACATGGTGATTTCATTCGATGCACCGATCAACATCATCGCCGCGCGTGCTAAAGAGCTATGCGGCCAATCTATTTTGCCGAGGCAGTTGAACGCACTTAAGAGAATTCTTGATAACAATCTGGTAAGCGAGGAAATTCTCGCCGTGTTAAGTACCGTCGCTCACAAAAATGGAAAAGCCTGAATACCCCATGCGGATTAATAAATATCTGGCACACAGAAAATACGCTACCCGAAAGGGCGGCGATGAACTCGTGGCTAACGGAAAAGTATTCATAAATGGTAAACGTGCCGTCTTAGGCGACAAGGTGCACGAACATGATGTAGTCGAGGTGAAGCAAAAGGGAGCACCGAAAAAATATGTCTATTACGCCTACAATAAACCGAAGGGTGTTATCACCCACTCTCCACAAAACGGCGAGGAAGATATTCGACAAGCGCTCCCTCATTTAAAAAATGTTTTTCACGTCGGACGACTCGATAAAAATTCTTACGGACTCATCATTCTTACCAATGACGGACGTATTACCGACCCATTACTTAACCCTGCCTACGACCACGACAAAGAATACGTCGTTAGCGTCAAAGAAGTGCTACGCCCGAGCTTTGAGGAAAATATTGAAAAAGGTGTCAAAATTGACGACTATACCACTCGTCCTTGTACGGTTAACGTTATCAACGACCACCGTTTTAGCATTACCTTAACCGAAGGCAAGAAACACCAAATCCGACGGATGTGCGAAACACTTCACCTCACGGTGACTGATCTCAAACGAGTACGAATTTTGAATATTTCGCTCGGCAAACTTTTGCCCGGGGAATACCGCCCCATCGCCGGCAAAGAGCTTGATATGTTTTTGTCGAACTTGGGGTTCGATAGACCTCAAACTATACGTGAGTCGACTCAATGAGATACCAGATCAAGACGATACTTGCGATAAAAGGTATGACTACCCGATAAAATTGCAGGTGGCCAGTTCTATGATGAATTTCAGGAATAAGATCTGAGGCTGCAATATATAGAAAGATCCCTGACACTCCAGCTAAAAGATACGGCAAAAAAGATTCCAAAGCGTTTCCGGCAAAGTAGCCAAGGAGTACCCCGGGAATAGTGAGGAGTGATTGAAGAATATTCACCACAATAACTCTTTTCTTTGACCACCCTTGACTCAAAAGGATGCCGAAGTCCCCAATTTCTTGAGGAATCTCATGCGCGGCGATGCCAATCGCTGTCACAAGACCAAGGGCCGGATTAGCGATGTAGGCAAGAGCGATAACGATCCCGTCCAGAAAATTATGGAGACTGTCTCCTATGATAACCAAAAGTGGAAGCGACTCGGTATGTTCATCATGAGAATGCTCTTCATGTGCCCTACGAAAGCGCATGAGTGCGCGTTCCAACATGAAAAATAGAACGAACCCGACGAGCGCCGCGATAAATATTGAATGAGGCTCTTCGACCATTTCGATCGCTTCAGGCAGCATGTCCAAGAAACTAACCGCGAGAAACGCACCCGCAGCGAAGGCTAGGAGTGAGGTGGTGATTTTTTTGGCGAGGTCCGCTTTCCACACGAGTACCAAACCTCCAATTAATGAAAATATACCTCCAATGAGACTATAGAAAATAAGTTGTAGCATATAATATTAATTATCTTTTCGACATGGTTTACAGACCCCTGTAAGCTCGATGGAATGATTCGTAATGACAAACCCTGTGCTGTTCGCAACCTTTTTCTGATTGAAACACAGGAGCGTGTCGGAAATATCCTCTACCGAATCGCACTGCTCGCACACAAGATGGTGGTGGTGTGCGCGCTCTGACCACTCATAGAGCGTGCCCCTTTCACGCCAATTGATCCTATTTAAAAGCTTTTCTTTCTCTAAGTTCTCCACTACTCGAAACACTGTCGAATACGCCGTCTTCGGAAGAGATTTTCTGACTTTTTCAAAAATTTCCTTAAGAGAGGCGGGGGTCGCCCAACTTTTAAAGATTTCTTCGATTTTCTTCTTCACCTTTGTTTGACGTCGTACTTTCGTATCCATGCCGTCATGATACTCTATTCATTTATTAATGCAACTAATTTGCATTAATAAGCTACTGTTGCCTCACCGATGCTTCTTTCTAAGGCATACTTACGAGAGATTATACTTCTGATCTTCTCATCCACATCTTTCTAACGTAGGGAATCGAGAGAGTCGAGAGCAAGTATCCGAGAACCGGAACGATTGCTTTTAGTAGAACATGTGTTTCATTGATAATCAGGAGCCAGATGCTAGCAACAATATATGTTAAGGCCATGATGGTAATGCGCCTAGCAAAACTAGTCTCCCAGGCTTTGTCGAGCTCAACACGTTTATTGCGTTCCTGGATCACCTCAATATCTTTTTCTATCTCTTCTATAGTTTTCATATTTTAAAATTCTTTTATATCTCCTTCCACCATCGGAACAAACTCGATGTTATGCTGAGGTAAAATTTTCACAGGTAACACATGAGCTGAGCCGAATCGTGTTCCGTCATGCACAGGAAAAGCGACTTTTGGTTTGAGAAGTAAGGCATAGTCAATTGCTTCAGAAAGTTTCATCCATGGACCGGAAACGGGTAATGCCAGAATTTCTACAATACGTTTTGGATCAGTAAACGCGTCACCCGGATACCACAATCTCCCGTCGATAAAAAATCCCATGTTCGACGAAGACGGAATCGAGCTGTGCATCATGGCATGTTTTTCTCCGATACCAACAACCAACATTTCACCAAGCGTGAAATTCTCCTCATGTACTATCTTTGTGTGGCTGATATTTTCTTTCGTCAACAAGTCGCTAACAGAATTATTGCTATATACGAGCGCCTTCGGATTATTTTTCAAAATAACTTTCAATGAATCAAGATGATAGTGATCCTGATGCTCATGGGTAAACAAAACATAATCGATATTAGTAAGTGCAGAATGTGCCTCAACCGTGTAACTTCCAGGATCAGTGAGTATTCTTTTGCTTTTCGTCTCAATAAGCAGGCAACAATGTCTAAATTTAGTAATCTTCATGTTTCAAATATATCACAGAACTGATGAGTAATTAAAAAGCTCCGCAAAAGCAGAGCGTACTTAATTTTTCTGAAATCGCATGTACCGGCGTAAGCCCGACAACCCATCATGATGCTTGTGACTTTCCAGCATGTGCGAATTGTAGGCGTCTGAATTGCCGGCGGCCTCGAGGCGTCGCATGAAGTCTGAAAATTCCTTTGCCATCGCCACTTCCTCGTCGGAAAGGCTACGGCGGATTCCAAGCTTTCCGAAAAATTCGTAGTATTCATTAATCCTGCTGTTAATGAGCGCATGATCATCTTTGATCTTATCGGGAAGCACTATACCTCTCACCGTGAGCATGGGGCGGATAATTTCCGCCACCATAATGAACCCGCTAATCGCCGCCGGAGGATTGTCGGGAATTTCCTTTTGCACGTCCACGATGCGCCTGAAAAACGCTTCAGCGTCGATGTAGAGCGGACGGGAGATTTCATCACCCTCGATTTTCTTCCTCTTGGCGATGTGAATGAGCCATTCCTTGAGTTGTCCGGCCGTATAGCTATAGTGTCGAAGCGGCATACATCCGACTGATTCTGTCATTGACATAAAGAACTCCTTTTGTTGATTTCCGCCAGTATAGCAAAACAGAGCGACTTTCACCATCGCTGCTGTTTTTTCTAGATTTTAACCTCGCTAATTAGATCGTCGTACCATACACGAGCCAGACACCGAGCAATACATACACCAGAGAAACGAAATAATATGTTTGTTTGCTATGAAGCCACTTTAACAATTTCTTCATTGATCGAACCGTAGCAGTCATGTACACAAAACCTTCGATTAACAGAAGCCATCCAAGGATCGCGAGCACGCTTCCCAACGCCCCACCAAAATCACCCTTACTCATAACCACCAAAAGTCCCACGGCGATCTGAGCAATACCGATTGAGTAAATAAGACCCGGGCTTTTAAATACTTCATCAAGCGCACGAAGCGTCACCTTTCGGCGAATAAGCATCGCAACCCCGATGATCACCATCAGCACTCCCATAAACTGTGCTAAGAACGAAATATCCATTGTAAAATTCATTAGTCAATAATGAATACATTGTACGACAACATGCCCACTCCTCCAAGTCCACTTGTACACACCTACTTGAAAATATATTTATAGAATATTAAAGCCCCAACAATCAGTGCGATAACCGAGGCTATAAGCACTGCTCCAGCAGCGACGTCTTTTGTGTCTCGGGCAAATGGATGAAACTCAGGTGATGTAAGATTCATGTCGATTTCGATGGCAGTGTTGAACGCTTCAGCGACAAACACCATGCCCGCTACGATAACCAAGAGTGTCCACTCCGTAACCGTAATTTTAAAATAGACACCAAGCGCCACAGCAATGAGAAGTACGGCCACCTGCAGCCATGCATTATGCGTTGTCTTAAGAAACATTAAAATCCCCCGCCCTGCATGGGTAAAGCTTTGAGCGCGCTTCACCACAGAAAACTTTTCGTCATTCATAGCATAAGTATAGCAGAGCACGCTCTCTTTTTATAAAAAAGCACACTGGTGAGGTGTGCGTGGTGACTAACTGTGCCGGTTGTTAAAGAAGGTCGAGCTTGGTGAACCAATGTTTCCACACAGGCTCGAAGGTCATGGTACGAATTTGTTCGATGGTGAACCAACCCAACTCTTTTGCTTCTTTTTCCGCCCGAATGATCTCTCCTTTCGTCTCACAGGCATACAGATACCAGTGATGGACGTCGATGCCTGCCCGACAACTGTTTCCTTTCACTTCTTCGCTAAAAAGAAGTTCCGCGCTCACGACAGTAAGTCCGGTTTCTTCCCTTACTTCCCGAATCACGGCCACTTCCGGCAATTCGCCGACATCAACATGTCCCGCCGCTCCTGCGAATCCGTAGGGCGGATTGGTGCGGTCAAGGAGTAGATATTTTCCGTCACGAGCAATGAGCGCTCCTGCGGAATAGTGCATATGACGCATGTCGCTCGAGATACCTTCCTTGGGCAGAGCGTGGTCGTTGTCTTCGGCGTGTGTAATGTGTGGGTGCATAATATTTTTTTCTATCTGTTGCTATTATAACACATAATTAAAAACATTGCAAGTTATTTCCCCTCCCTCATACAAACGGAGTTTTTGACAATAAAAAAAGGAAGACCTTGGTAGATCTCCCTGGTGATTCACATCAGTGAATCGAAGAACAACTTTGCTGATTTTACGTCATGCTCACCTTCCAGACGCTGCCGTCTAAGACGTACACCACATTATTCTCCCAGTTGGAGAGGAGCATTTCTGCGGTGATATGCCTGTCTTGAACCTTGATGACCTTCCCATTGCTTGGGACGAAGATAATCAACTCTCCGTCATCAAGAATGGTGGCGCATACTCCTTTTGGCAGGATAGCGGCGTTGAGTTCGGGACTCGTGGCGTCTCCTTTCCAGACCTGATATGACGTGTACTCCGCGTCGAAGGTAAACTCGATCTTCCGGTAATTACCTTTGGAATCCGCGGCGATGACCGAGATGAATCGATTCCCTGCCCGTGCGGCGACAGGAACAAGACCGTCGAGTTCCCGTACCCGAATTTGCCCGCACGCACTGTCGCTAAACGGTGCGATGAGATACTTCGCCCCCATGGCATCCTGAACGCCGACGCCATCGAACCAGTGTGTCGAGTTCACCATGACTCCCCATGTGTTCTTAACCGACAGAATAGGGCGCCCGAGCATCTGTAAGGTGAGCTCGGTCAGTCCCTTATCCGTCACCAGGAACATACGGTTCTCATAGCGCACTATCCGCTGGCCGTCGAGAGTGAGCGTGAGCGGTGTTTCCTGAAGACCTTGCTCTTCAATGTAGGAAAAGACGAATGTCTGTCTGACTTTGTCGCCCTTGAGCCATCCCTTGCTCGTCTTTATCACTTCGCAGTCACGGCTTATTGCCTTTGTGATCCTGCGTTTCGTCGCAAGATCGATGAGCGCGCCGGAAGCGAGTAGTACGACTCCGCACGGAAAGATCCGTATGACGGGATCATTGCTGGCACTGAATACTTTCTCAAAGGCCAGCTTTCCTGTTGCGGTCACAATGACGCGTGCTATTTTTGCTGCCGGAGCAACTGCTGCTCCTGTATCGAAGGGAGATGGTGGTACCCCGCGTTGTTCGCTTTGGAACACCGCTTGATACCAGTCCCGAAGCCTTCCGGGGATGCAGGAGAAATCCCGCACCGCGTGGTTAAGCTTGACCCCCTTCGTGAATACCGAGGCCTTTTCTTTCATTCGCCGCTCCATTTCGTTTCGGTCGTAACCGTCGAGCGTTCCTTTAAACGGATGAATGCCAGAAAAGACTTGAAACGTGACGATCCCCCACGCGTACCAGTCGCTTTCGCGAGAAACGAGTGGAGAAAACCAGTCTCTGATCGAAGGCATCTTGGGAACCTTGGCGGGAATATCATTCCTGATAACCCAAGAATCCACATCGAGTGCCCGTGGTTCCGGACCTTTTTTACCGCCGAGCGCCACCATCCAGTTGAGCTCGTTCGCATCAACCATGATTGCCTCATGGTCATGCGCGAATTGCACCGTATCACGCATATAGTCAACGAGACGTGACGTATCTTTATCATTGAGCCCTACTTGCTGCCGAAAACTATTGGTAAAGATCTTCGCAAGCGCTTCACCCTCGGCATTCGGCATGTAGTACCCCACTTCAACGTCGCGGTCGTTCGTCACGATTCCCTGCGGCGCGATAATGAAGTCGTGCCTAATTCCCGCAAGGTGCTTGATCTTTTTTGCCATCGCGTCCCGGCGCATTTTGTCCGGATCGAGATAGATTTTGATGACGGTCCCTCCTTTTCGATACAAGGAGGCTTCCCCTCCCGTCGCGATATGATCGGTCGGATAGAGCGTGAGCGGACCTTTATGTTCCAGATTGACTCTAATACTCGACATGAGTTTCTCCTTTGTTGTGGCTGAGTTTGATAACTGCGTAGGAGATGTCGTCGAGCGGTCCTTTCCGACCATCTCGTGCGGCATCCTTGATCATTCGGTTGAGACGCCGTTTGGCAAACTCTCCCTCAGATGTCTTGAATGTCGTGAGCGACATGATCACATCGCGCCATTCAATACCGTCCACTTGTGTCACGCCATCGGTGAAGATAGCGATATAGTGGGACTGATTCAGTTCTGCTTCTGACAAGGAGATCGTAACGCCTCGCATGCCGTCTGCGACGCTTATCTCCGTCCGACTGACTTTCTCAAGCGTTTTACCACGCGGCGCATGCCAGTGCTCCTTCGTGAGACGGAGCGCTGCGGGGTCTCCGCCGTGCCCCACAATGAAGTCCTGCGGATGTTCGAGATAGATCGGATAAAACGGCGTGTTGTCTGCCCAATCGAAGCGATAGACCGACAGATCTCCGTTCACATGAACGATAGCGGCGACACCGTCGCCGTCAATGTGTATGAACCCGCCGGTCGGCGAGACAAACCCATAGATGCATGTCGCCAGCATGTCCCGTGCTGTAAGCCCGAGAATGATGCTTGCTTGGCGGATGCCGTCCCGGCGAATGAGGCCGACCTGCGGTGCGCCGAAAGGCGTACCGAGTTCGGAACATCCGCGTATCGCTTTCGCCGAAGTCAGTGCGATAGTGCGTGCACCGACATCGGTCTGTCCACCGGTCGAACAGCCGTCTGAGACCATAGCAAAGACGCTGTTGCCAACGACTCCTGATAGTGCGTAATCCTGACAGGGCTTGCCACTGGTGAAGTGGTCATGTCCGATCAGGAAATGCGCGTCTGCTGTCAATTTCATATTCATGCTAACGTCCTCCAAAGAAATAGCGGCGAGGATTGAAGGCCTCGCCGCCGGTTTGAGTTGATGATTCGCCGCACCTAAATTTTGGCAGCGATACTTTGACTCGGACCTCCCGTGCCCAATGACTGGGACTGCGAAGAGACCGAGTGAGAGACGAACTGGGCGAGCTTTGCAAGCTTGCCCGGCGTAGCATCTCCGGCGTCAATGAACTGGTCAAGTCCCGCCTCATTCTTGAATTCTTCCAAAGCCTCGGCAATGGTCTTGCCGGGAACCCGTTCCGACTGACCGGTAACATTGATCCCAATGATGACCGCATGGAGCGATTCCAATTTTTCCTTTTGCTTCGCCTCACCGGTTGTCTTCTGTATTTTCTTGACCGTGACTGTTGAGTTGTTGTCCTCACCGTCGGTGATGATGAAGACGATCGCGTTGCAATTGAAATCGCTTGCGATGAGCTTCCCACCGTACTCAACGACGGAAGCGACAGCATCGTACACAGCATCGAAGAGCGGCGTGAGTCCGTCCGGACGGAAAGGTTGATAGTCCTTGTCAGGATCGATATCCTTAAGCGGCTTGAAACCGTGGATTTCCGCGATTCCAAGCCTTGACGAAAAGACGACGACACGGATGAGCAAATTTTCCGAACGTGGGCTTTTTTTGCACGCCTGCACCGCGTTTTTGAGCGCGAGCAGAAGTCCGTCGGCAAACCTTTCCACCGAGCCGGTCACGTCCACCGCAATGGTGACAAGCGTGTACTCGGTTGCTCCAAGGCGTTCCAATCGGACCGCCGTGAAGGAGAAGTTACCACCTGCTTGATGTGACTGCATTTCAGAACCGTCTTGTTGGTCTAATCGAGGCATAGTATTTCTTTCGTGGTTGTATTTGTTGGGTTGATTAGGCGAGGAATTCTTCCGAGGTCGTCAGCGTCATGCCGCGGCCTTCCATTTTCTTCAGCCAGCCTTTCGCGATCGCCGGAAAATCCGGTCCGCCTGGAGGCTGTGGTACCGGCGAGGAACAATTGGTCAGAATGCTGAACTTCTTGATGTGTTCTTCGCCGATGTTGTCCGCGATCTGATTGACCGTCTCCAAGACGCAGTGACTGAGGGCTTCGCCCGAAACGGCGATTTCGTCAGCCTGCACGAGAACCTTCAAGAACTCGGTATTGAGTCCTGTCGAAGGATCGCTCGCCATCGGTACTTCCGCCATAAGCGCACCGTAATGCTCGGTGAAAGGATTGGTTCCCTTGGTGACGTAGTCCACGGTCGCGAAATTGTCGCGCTCCCACTTTCGGAGGGCTTCGGCAACATCTTCATGCACGTTGTGACCGGGCGTGCCGATGAGGCAGTGTTCCGGCCAGATCATGAGAGGGTACTTCGCCGCTTTCTCCAACGCGAGAGCGTACCCAAGCATGTATTGTCCGAGCGTTTTGCCTCCAAGCTGCGGGATTTTTGCGTGTTCGTTCCGCGGCCTCCAGATCCCAGCCTTCATGTCGGCCGGTGTGATGATCGTGAAAGGCGTGGGTTGTTTGCCATCCTGATTGCGCCACATGCCGGGGTGTCCCACATCAATGACGCGGTGACTGTCCAGCGTGACGTGAATGTCAGCCAACTTCGGGCCGACACGATTGATCATCTTCGTGAGCCGATTCATGTCCTTGTTGGCCCCTGCGACCGGCAAAGCCGATCCGGGCAAATCCATGAAGTCCACTTGGGGATCAATAATGACGAGATGTATGCTTCTTTTAGCCATAACAGTTTTGATTTGTAGTTGTCAACGAACGGTTAAGTAAGGATCGATGAAATGTAGAAGTTTTTACCACCCCACATTCATTCCTTACTGATCTTCTTGTTCAGAAGATCTTAAGATCCGTAAATAATAAGCCTTTTGCGTACCTTAAGATCCTCTGAGCATCTCTGCGGTTATAATACATATTTAAATTATTTTGTCAAGATATATCTTGACCTTCACTAAAAGGTGTATTAGAGTATTAAAAAAACCGCCACATACTGTGACGGAGTGATTTCATGATTTCGTTAAATGCTTGGTGAGTATGGCGACCAATGGTTGATGACAGTCAACAACGGCATCCTTCAGGAAACACATGCTGACCCACGCAACTTCATCAACGCCAGCTCCGGGAGCGGGCTCTCCACCATGATACGTGGTGGTAGTAAGTAGTGTGATGATACGGTTAGCAGTTTTTTTGCAACGCCAGTCGTCAATGAGACATGAACCGAGGATATCTCCACCAACCGTGGTGATGCCTTGTATTTCTTTCTCGACACATCGCTCGGCCGCCGCCTCGTAGGACACATCGAGTTCCGGGTTGAAAAACACGCCCGGAAAACGGAGTAGTCCTTCTTCCGCTCGCTTGCCCACCAGCAACACTTTTTGCCGAGTGTGATCGAGCACCGCCACATCGACACTCGGATGACTGTGGGGTTTGCGATGAATCGCGGAGTAGATCACACCAGCGCGGAAATCAGGTGAATTGATAATCCCAATATTTTTTCTGATCTCAGTCGCTGAACCACCGTACACCGTCTTAATTTCCTGCTTAGGAAATCGCCCGTGGTAGGTGTGGATGAAGCTGTCCCGCGAGCCGTACACCACCGCATCCCTATCCGGAAAAGCGGCAGTGATCATTTCGTCAATTATCCTTGATCGCTCCTGATGCGAAGATGGCAATGAGTTCGACGACAGGATGATGAACTTCTTAAACGGGAATTCCTGCTCAATCATTCCCTTGCGCATTTCGAACGAGAGCGCATTGCGATCTGACGAAAGCGGTGCCGTTCCCAGAATGATGAGTACGTCATCGTGCGCTTTTGAAACGCAGTCGATAATGTAACGGTGACCTTCATGGAGTTTCGGCACTTGGAATCGCGCAACAATAACTCCAACCGACTTTTCCGAGGTTGCATGCATAGTTATTAATTCTCTCAATGTTCTAAAATTCTTATCTATCAATACCATATTATTGAAAATTTGTACAGAGTATACCATTGACAAATCTATAAAATGTATTATGCTATAAAACAGATAGTTTTGAAATCAGCACGTTGCAACAAACGAAAGGAAACCTAGTGCATGTACCGACTAACAAGGTCCATGTGGACCGAAAGGAAGTAAGAGCGGCGCTCTTCCCCACAGAAAGCGGCCCGATCATCCGATCGCGGCTGCAGAATGACTTCTACTGCTACCCGATGGGCGCATTCGCCTCTCATTTTTATCGAGATGTGGAAGTGACCATGGGGTTTACCAACCGCACAAGATCAGTCCGGCTCGCAGAAGAAGTGCGAGAAGAGGACCTTCGTCGAGAGCTCAATCACACCATGAATCTCCCCTACGCTGACGATGAAGTCGAGTACATCGAGAAAGTTCAGAATGAGGGTAAGCCGATGTTCAGAAATGAATATGGAAGCGACCTTCGAGATTCGAAATTGCCACCGTACAATCTTACCGTACAAGACGGTCAATTCCGCCTGACATCAAAGGGACGCTGGCATGAAGTCATGGACTGGGAAATGCCTATGCTCACGACAATCAGTGCGCTGCGTACTGAAGCGTTAATGAAACAGAAGACAAGGGCAGGGCAAGATGAAGTAGTCGAATACACAGCACGAGCTATCGAGCATAAAGCTGAAGTTTTGGAACAACACCCTCGGGTGAAGTGCAGTGACTTCGGCACGCGTCGTGCCGCCAGTCCACTCCTTCAGAGAATTTTAGTGGGGACGATGGCTGAACATTTGAATCCGGGACAGTTCGTCGGTACTTCAAACGTGGCTCTCGCTCGCGAACTCAGCCTCAAACCCTCTGGTACCGTAGGTCATCTCCCTGAAATGGTTCTCGGTGCACTCGCGAATGACGACGATGAATTACTACAAGTGCGTATTAAGCTCCTGCGACAGTGGTGGGAACTGTTTGGACACGGATTGTCCATCATCCTGCCAGACGCCTTCGGTAGCAACTGGATGTTTAAGCATTTGACGGAGGAATTCGCACGTGATTGGAAGGGAATGCGACAGGACTCTATGGATCCATACGAGTTCGGTGAAAAACAGATCAAGTGGTATCAAAGACACGGACAAGATCCTCGAGATCACCTCTTGATTCCGAGCGACGGCTTGACCCTTGATTCAATGCTTGCCATCACTTATCACTTCATCGATCGGATCGACGTGAGTTCCGGACCGGGCACCATGTTTACCAACGATACGAGCCTTGGACACCTCTCAATGGTGGTCAAGGCGATGTTGGCAAATGGTCGGCCATGCGTTAAACTCTCTGACAACTTAGCCAAGGGACTTGGACTTAAATCAGAACAAGAACGGTACGCCCGAGTCTTTGACTACGACGTGCTGCGGAATGAAGCATGTGTGGTCTAACCATGCCGCGGATGACAAATGTCATCCGCTTTTTTAATACCAATAACCGTGAATACAAAAACTCATCCCCGCGTCGGTAGAGCCATGATCTGGTACGAAAGTAATATCCGCACATAATGAAGTAGATATCCATTCACCGACCGTGCAAATGACGTGACGAGATGCAGATGCTCCTTCAGGTAATC
>DATDYB010000022.1:0-10634 GCA_036517115.1 Minisyncoccota bacterium
GAAAAAACAGTGCGCACCGCCGAAGGCGGTGCTGGATTCCGAACCCAGAATTCATTGGCGAAAACGGGCGAAACAGCGTGGGCGTTGCTTCGCAACGCCCACTCCTTGTCCTCTTCAAAAACTTTTAGTTCGTTTAAGGTGCCCTCGGTAAGAATCGAACTTACATCAAAGCCTTAGAAGAGCTCTGTTCTATCCATTGAACTACGAGGGCATTACCGCTTTCAAACTATAACCTTCTTACAGAGAAGGGTCAACAAAGACTGGCGCCTTATTTTTTAACGCTTCAAAGGCCTGCCGTCTGCTCTCAAGGGAGGCCACCACCTCCCTTAAATGATCACGTTTAATTGACTCCACCCGTCCCTCCTCTACCAAAAGCGACATACTATCTTTTTTACTGACCGCCACCAAAAGAAACAAACTGAACACCGCAACAATAAACGCAGCAAAAAAAGTAAGGGAAAGAAGTAGTTTCCAATCTCTCTGCGGCTCTCCTCCGACCATGCGAAGCGATCGCAATAGTTCTCTCGACAGTATCATTGTGCGTTTTCCTAAGCTGGGCGTATTCATATTATTTTTCTTTAACCATCACAACACGTATCGTTCCTTTCCATTCCCCCTTGAGGATCTTCTTCGTTGCTTCCCCTTCAGGCAGTGTGACTTTTTCAAAGTCCATGGAAGTAACTGATACCTTGTACGGCATACCCTCAATCAGTGACAAGAAATACATAGTGCCGTTCCACGTCCCTGCCGTTTGGAGAGAAAGGGTTAATAATTCTCGAGTGTCATTTTTAGTATCAGGAATATTCTCTACCCCCACAAGTTCTACGGTTAGTCGAAGCCCAGTTTTGTTTCCCAAACTTTCCACACTCTCGATCACTGAGGCCACATCATCTTTCGCGACGAGCACCCTACCTAGCGACTCTCTTTCGAGGGCAGTGTTTCGAATTAAGTTTTCAAGTGAGGTGAATTGCTGCTCTTTTATGAGCTCTTCCTGAAAAGTGCTTCGGAGCGTTCTTATGTGACCATTACTGTTCGCCACCCGCATGATAAGTATGAGCCACACTCCCAAACACATTAAGAGTATCATGATGAGAAGCACGAGCATCATTCTTTTTTTGTATGGTTGAGACATATTATTTACTGTAGACGCTTAGGGTAAACACGATGTCTTTACTCTTAGCGAGGTTTGAAACCGGCAGTACCACCTTCTCGAAAGCCCTATCTGCTTCTAACACTCTGGTGAATGCAACAAGATCCTCACGAGTTTTTGCTACCCCACCGACCAACATCGTCACCGCTCTATCCGTTTTTCGTGTCGCTGTGATGTGGGCAATCGATATAGCAGGACCTTTTTTATTAACAACCAATTCAATGAGTTCACGAACTGTAACTTCTGTAGGAGTAAGCGTCGCAAGGTCGGCATTGGCATTCTTAATAAGTCCTCGAAGCTTTTCGTATTCTTTACTACTTTCCGTGTTTTGTTTTAGACGAAGTTCGTCTTCAAGAGCAAGTTCTGTTGCATGTAGGAGAAGATACGAAGGGAGCAATAGCACGATGCCAATGACGATCACCAGACACGCTAAAAGTACTGCCACGATGGAAAAACGGAGCAGATAGTCGTTCTTTAATATTACTTTCTTATCTTCAGGAAGGAGGTTAAGCATGGGATTTAAGTGAAGAAAGTGCTAGACCGATAGGCACACTAAAATTAAGCGACTCCGTACATTCGATAGGTGGAATATACCGGTCGAACGAAAAAGCATTGCCCCACACATTAGCCTGTTTAGCCGGTATTTTAAGCGACAAGGTGAGATATTTGTCGAGTCCAATAATTGCACTATCCTCACCGCAGACGATAATTTTTTCAATAGTTTTATCCACCGAATCGTGCGTGCTCCAATAGGTGATGATTTTCAACAGCTCATCTTTTATTGCGGAAAGGGTGTTCATCGAATACCCAAAAAGCTCTTTACCTGCTTTTTTATTTCCCTCATGCTCCTCCTGTCTTTTAATCCGTTGCGCCTCCTCAAAGGAGATTCCGAGAGTTTTCTGGAGAGCAGTAGTAAGCGCATCACCTCCGAGCGGAAGCGTTGAAGTAAATCGGACGACTCCCTCACTAGCGATATACACTCCGGTACTGCGCTCCGTAAAATTGACGACCATGTTGGTCCCCATATCGTCACTACCAATCACTGCGTTGGTAATCGCAATACCTTCAATATGGAAATCAAGCGGAATGAGACCGACGCTCTGAAACACGTCGAAATACATTTGCACCACTTTATCAGGCAGTACCCCCACGCTCACCTCCATCACGCCTTTTTCCTCATCCTTTTTTATTACCTTGTAAGTAAACACGGTACTATCTGGATGCAGAGGCACGTTCTCTTCGAGCGTGAACTCGATTGCATTGCGTATTTCATGGCGCTCGACAATAGGGATCGTTGTTTTATACAGATACACCTTTTCCTCTGGCAAGGACGCAGTAATATACTTAAATTTGTATTCATCCTTAATGAGGGCAAGGACTCTTTTGAGTCGCTCAGGGTCATTGATATGCCCTGATTCCACAATGCCGCGAGGCAAGGCTACCTCACCCCATTTCCCCACCGACACTCCCCATGTCGTGGGCACTAGTTCTACAAAACGAACTGCCTCATCAGAAATGTCGAGGCCGACCCGGGGAAGATCCAGGAAACGTGGAGGAGGAAACATTTTAAAAAAACGTTCAAGCATCATACGTATACCGAATTATACTACATTATTTCACCAAGAGAGCTGTGAGTCCTTTAGGCACAAGGAAAAAGCCTCGTCACTTTCGGTGGAACCGATGCCTAACGTATTCAATAATGACCGGAATGAAGGACAGGAAGATGATCCCAAGTACAATAGGCAAAAGATACCGGTCAATATCAGGAACGAGGTTCCCTAGAGTGAAGCCAAGAAGTGAAAGGCCACAGACCCATAAAAACCCTCCGATAATGTTGTACAACAAAAACGTTGCATACTTCATCCCTCCCATGCCAGCTACAATCGGAGCAAATGTCCGTACTATCGGCACAAACCGTGCAAGGATGATGGTTTTCACACCATGTTGTTCATAAAACGTCCGAGCTCGTACCAAATGTTCCTTATGGAAGAGTATCGAATCTTCGCGGTTGAATATGGTCGGGCCGACGCGCCTGCCGAAGGCGTAGCCCACATTATCCCCAAGAATAGCGGCAACCACTCCCCCGAGAATGAGGAGAGTAATATTCAGATATCCCTGTGAAGCAAAGAGGCCGGCGGTAAAAAGAAGTGAGTCACCAGGAAGAAAGAAACCGAAAAATAGTCCGGATTCGGCGAAGATAATCACAAGTACCCCGATGAGCCCGAGGGTCTGAATAAGAAAGGTGGGATTGAGATACTGCAAAAGAGTGTCCATATTATTTTGCTAATGTTCCCGGAGGGATATCTCCTTGCGGCTCAAGAATAGAAAATTTACCGTCTTCCGTTGAAACCGCAAACAGCATGCCGTTTGACTCGAAACCACGGATAGTACGGGGTTCAAGGTTGGTGACGAACATACACTTTTTGTTAACCAGCACCGCGGGGTCAGGAAAGTAGGCTGAGATACCGGACACGATCTGTCGCGGAGCTGCTTCCGCGAAATCGACTAAAAGTTTCAACAGCTTGTCAGTCTCGGGAATTTTTTCAGCGGAGAGGATTTTCCCCACTCGAATTTCTACTTTCTTAAAGTCCTCGTATGAAATTTTTGGAGTAAGTGGAGTAACCGGAGTGGCTGGTTGACTGATGATTGGTTCAGGATTCATTGGTTGTTTTGTTGTCGATCTAGATATGATTGTAAAATAAGTGCCGCGGCCGACGCGTCTAGCATATCATTTTTTACCACCGGTTGCTTTCGGTCCACATTCCCTCCTTCACGCCCTGGCTTTCGTTCCGCTGCCGCACTCGTCATGAACTCCGGCTCCATTTCGACACGAAGTCGCGTCGCTAAACGAAGCTTCTCGACGAACGGCACGATCATTTCCATGATCGCATTAGGCATTCCACGGAAATCCTTCGAGTCTCCCACTACAATATTTTCAATCTCCTCGGACACACATAATTTTTGTATCTCTTCTAGTAACCTTTTATCATTAGGAAGCACTATTTTAGGAAAGGCGTATTTTTGTTCCATGTCGGAAATAGCGATCCCCACCCGCCTCGCGCCGTAATCAATACCGAGTAATCTCATGAGTTCATGATACACTAACGTCTCAAATTTGAAAAAGTATCGGAAATGTGAGATTATCGAGCAATTGGATGGGTGCCAGAGTGGTCTAATGGAACGGTCTTGAAAACCGTCGTCCTCGCAAGGGGACCGTGAGTTCGAATCTCACCCCATCCGCAGTGAACGAAGTGAACAAGGAGGGAGCCGTGCTGGGGAGCACGGCGTGTGAGATTCGAAAGGGTTTTCGTTATCGAGTCATCGAGATCGAAAACCACCTGGCTACGTAGTAGCCGAATCTCACCCCTCCCAAACGCCGAATAAATCATCCGTGATGAATCTCATCTCCTCCGCCCTGTGAAGAACCTTTTGCAGCCGCCGACACAACCTATGGTAAAATCTATTCATGTCGTTTACTCCCCTGCAATGGACGGCCTTTGAATATCACCACCACCCCAAAAGCCCTGACTGGTATTGGGCGGTTGGTATCATCAGTGTCAGCGCCGCCGCGGCAGCCATTGTTTTCAACAATTTTCTGTTTGCCATTTTTATTATTCTATCCGCCACTTCACTATGTCTGTTTGCAGCTAAGAAACCTTCCCTCCTTTCCTGTGAGCTCAACGAACGAGGCATTCTGATCGACAATACGCTCTATCTCTACAACAGCATCGAATCTTTCTGGGTTGACACTCTCCATCACAGCCCAAAAATATATCTTAAATCGAAAAAACTTTTGCTGCCGTACATCATTGTACCCATCGATGAAATCGACCCCCGTATTGTACAGAAGTATCTTACCCACCACCTTACCGAAGAAGAACACAAGGAAGCACTCAGTCAAAAGATAATGGAGCATTTGGGGTTTTAAAGGAATCTTCCATTACATGGACGGTAGACCTTTCGTATCGTGCTCACCGGCGCCTCCCGGCGTGACCTGCTGGTCATCCGCGCGATATACTCAAGGTTTTCGATTCCTACTCGAAAGTGCATGTATGCACTTTCTCGGGAGCACAAAATGGCTCCGCAATTTTGTGCTCCCGGTAGGAATCGAACCTACATCACAACTTCCGCAAAGTTGTGTCCTATCCATTGAACGACGGGAGCATATTGTTTTTATTCAGCCTACAGGAAAAGTTTCATTTTCGCAAAAAATTAGATTGAATTCCGAAACCACGTCCATAACCCCACCGCCCCATCCCATCCTCGAATTTTTTTACCATCTTTAAATTTTCTTGGCTCGTAATTAATTGGAATCTCATAAATAGATCCTCCAGCCTTGAGTATTTTCATTGTTATCTCCATCTCAAACTCAAACCCAGAGCTTTCGAGGGTAATGTCCCTAATCACCTCACCTTTAAATAACTTGTAGCCAGTATACACATCTGTAAGTATTGTTTTGTATCGAAGGTTCACCAAGGCAGTAAGCAATACTACGCCGAAGATATAGAGTGGGTACCCACGCCTACCAGGGCGTAGATTTCGAGAGCCGTATATAGCTGCAGAGTGTGTAGTTTCAAATGCTCGGACAAGTTCAGGAATATGTTTCGAATTATATTCACGATCAGCATCTTGGATGAGAATACAATCCCCGCTTGAACTCACGATGCCAGTTTTGATCGCCTCGCCCTTACCTTTATTAATCGGGTGTTTAATGTAGCGCACCTTCGACATATACGACAAGGCAAGCTTCCCTGTTTCGTCGGTAGAACCATCGTCAATGACGATGATTTCCTTTTCCCAGCCAGGAATGACGATCGTGATCACCTCATCGAGCACTATCTTAATATTTTCTTCCTCATTAAAAGCTGGAATGATGATGGAGAGAGTTTTCATGAAGATGTATTCCCAGTGCGAAAGGTACTTTTTGGTAGTTCAAACCGGGAGATAATCGGCTGGTTTGCCGCGGTTCGACGCAGAAAAATGAGCACATCCCCATCGACAAACACCGGCGCCCAAGCGGGATCGGCGATCCTCGTCGCGAGAAACTTTTGTCCCCACGGTGTTGCGTCGTGGTATGAAAAATAAATGACATTAAATCGATACCGCTCATCTTCTTTTCTCCAGACTTCCTCGTTCTCCTGCATAGGAATATACCGCTCCTTAAAGAATGGAACAGAATAAGCTTCGGGACGGTTATCGACAAATGTTCGCTCTTGAGGATAGAGATGGTAGATCAGATACCCACCGATATCGTAGTTGTTAAATATAGGGCCGGACAAATTATGTTCTCTAAAAAAGACTACGGATCGCGCATTTTCTTGTGGCACTCCCACCCCTCGCATTGCCCAGAATGGAAAATATCGCTCTAGACCACTTCCCCACACCACGATGAATGCTATACCCACCACACATAACGCAGCGATACACCAGTCGGTAGTTTTCTTAAGTATGTGGGGAAACACCGCAGCAATGAGCGAAGCGGCCGTGGGCAGGGCCACCAAGCCAAAGAGCGCTAGGTTACGAATAGCAAACCACGTAAGCATGCTGATGCCAAGAGCAATCAAAAGTATTGCTATGGATGGTAGTTTACGTCTTTGCCAGCATGCTGCGAAGAAAAGAATGATGATCGCTACAAAAATAATTTTAAAAATAAGGAAATTTGGGTCATGCGTTAGTTTCTGCATAAACCAAATAGACTGATTCTCTGCAAGCTTGTAACCGTAATTTTTAAAAATTGTGAGCGGGGCGATAGCTCCTTGTATACCAAAAGGGTTCACTCCGGCAGCGATAATTACGGATCCAAGGGCAATCGCAAGCCTTTTTGATTCAGTTTTTTTCTGGAGCAAGGCTTCAACCAAAAAAGCTCCCGTAAGCGCCGCTCCGAGGACAAAGTAAATGTGCAGATTAACCCAAAATATAGTGAGTATCGGTAACAGCCAATACTGTTTCTTCCTAAAAAGAATCCACAAAAATATACCCACAAGGAGATACGAAAACGCTTCTGGTCGAATCTCTGTCCGCTCTGCCAATAATGGAATCGAAAACAGTGCAACAATCGAGGCAATAGGAATCGTCACGAAACGAAGTGAAATTTTAAAAAAAAGAAGAAAGGTCGCCAGAGACAAGATAATGAAGAAGAGGTGTAACCCAGTTAGTCCCCCCATCTTTGTGATCAAAAAAAATAGCGCTCCGCTTCCCCAATGGTGATTGATCACCGGAAATTCAGGTTCTGTATATGAGTAACGATTAACATCGGGTATTTTCCACTCAGTTAAAAAAAGCTCTCCATTTTTAATATGCCGTCCAATATCAGACGGCACCATGTTGATGGAGTGCGCTAGAAATAGCGTATACAGCATGAGTAATAAAAATACAGTAACTGCTCCCAGACCAATATATACATTCTTTGATTCCTTAAAAGATGGGAACAGTGAAAGTTTCTCTTCCATAATTCTTACAGAATATCACAAAAAAACCGCTGAAGCGGTTTTTTTGTTACTTAACTCCTTGTGCTTTCTTGATGAAGGCCACGAGTCTTGATTTCTTACGAGAAGCGGTATTCTTCTTCAAATAGTTTGTCTTTTCTGCTTTATCAATCGCTCGGTAGGCATCAGGAATGAGCTTTCGAGCTTCTTCCACATTTTTCTCTGCTACCAATTTCTTTATTTTTTTGGTGATTTTGGCAATTTCGGTCTTTCGGTGCACATTATAAACAGCCTTCTTTTTTGAGGCTCGTAGGGCTTTTTTAGCTGATGAGGTGATAGGCACGGTAGTAAGTGTAAAATTAAAATTTATGAATTTGTGTCCTCATAACGTACCATATGCCACACCTAAAGGCAAGAATTTTGCATTTTTATGATCATTTTTCATTTTGAACTTTGCATGTTAAATTATGCTATCATTTGCACATGATTTCCCATTTACGAGGCAGCGTCATCCGTCGGGAAGAAACCTACATTGTCATTGACGTTAGTGGCGTGGGATACAAGGTGCGAGTTACCGGAGATACTTTGAACAAGCTTGCCTCAATTGGAGAAAAACCCCTATCCATCCATACTTATCTTGTGGTACGAGAAGACGCGCTCGACCTCTACGGATTTGTGGATGCGGAAGAGCTTGCTTTCTTTGAACTCTTGATCGGAATCTCCGGCATTGGCCCTAAAACAGCTCTCGGCATTTTAAATCTTGCACCAGTAAAAACAATCAAAAATGCCGTGATCTCCGGTGACCCTTTGAGACTTTCAAAAACCTCAGGTATCAGCAAAAAGAATGCAGAAAAAATAGTGTTGGAACTTAAGAGTAAGTTTGAAGGGGTAACCGAAGAAGGTGGTGGCATCTACGAAGACGAGTCCGACGCGCTCGACGCGCTTCAAGGACTAGGCTATTCTGAAAAACAAGCTCGTGAAGCACTCAAGAAGCTAGACAAATCCATCACGGGCACAGGCGAGAAGGTGAAGGCCGCACTTAAGCAGATTGGGAAATAATATGAATACACTAAAAAAAATTGGGAAAATAATAATCCCAAAGAAATTTTTTAACACCGCTCAGCCCTACTGGCACCGACTGCAGAGCTTGAGAGCTTCCCTCATGTATGGGTATCCCGCACGAAAAATGGTCATCATCGGCGTCACGGGTACCAAAGGAAAAACATCGACCGCTAATTATATTTGGTCAGTGCTCACTGCTGCTGGATACAAGGCTGGACTCATTGGGACCGCTAACATCCGTATCGGAGAAAAAGAACGACTGAATCCCTACCACATGACTATGCCGGGCGCCTACATACTTCAGAAGCTTCTGTATACAATCCACAAAGCAGGCTGTACTCACTGCGTGCTCGAGATCACTTCGGAAGGCATCAAGCTCAACCGCCACAAAGGGGTGTACCCCGACGTGGTGTTGTTTACCAATCTTTTTCCCGAACATCTTCCTTCCCATGGTGGCAGTTTCGAGATGTATAAAGCAACAAAAGGCACCATCTTTAATGAGCTCATGGGTGGCAGACGGAAAAAAATTTCAGGAGTTCCTCCAAAAACAATTATTGCAAACATCGATAGTGAGCATGCGGAATATTTTCTCAACTTTAACGCCGAACAGAAAATTACTTTTAGTATACATGGAAACGCCGACGTCAAAGCAGAGCGAGTCATCAACACAGAACGCGGAGCAGCATTTAACGCACTCGCTGCCGACTTCAAAACCTCAATTCCCGGAATATTTAATGTTTATAACGCCTTGGGAGCCATTGCGGTAGGCCGAGCGCTATCCATACCCTTGGACAAAATCAAAGAGGGCATCTCTTCCCTCTTCCTCATCCCCGGCCGTATGGAGAAGATCGAGTCAGGACAGCCATTCACAGTGTTCGTTGATTATGCACACGAAAAAGAAAGTATGGGTCTACTACTCTCCACCGCCAAGGAAATGGTGAACGAATCCGGTTCAAAAATAATTGTTCTCTTGGGTGCCGAAGGTGGCGGTCGTGACAAAGCGAAACGTCCGGCTATGGGCGAGCTTGCCGGCAAACTCGCGGATTATGTTGTCGTCTCGAATGTTGACCCCTATGCCGACGATCCGAAAGAAATCATCGAAGATATTGCAAAAGTTACAGAAGCTCAAGGCAAGGTACGCGGAGAAAATCTTTTCACTATCGAAGACCGCCGTGAAGGCATCCGCAAAGCCCTCTCCCTCGCTCAGGAGGGCGACGTGGTACTCATTACTGGTAAAGGCTCTGAGCAGTCTATGATCATCGGAGAAGTAACCATTCCCTGGGACGACCGGGATGTGGTGAGAGAGGAATTAGAAAAGATAACCAGACAGTAGACGCTAGTAGTGAGACACTAGACCATAAAAAAGAAAACCCCTCGAAAAAAGAAGCGGAGGGCAATTGCATGCTGGTACGAAGAAAGAAATTTCTGCTCCGTCTTCGGCCGAGGGTCCTCTGTGCCGGGTCGAGGCACCAACATCATCTTGTCGGCGAGGACAAGCGCTAGCCCTGCCTCACCGCCGATTTTGTTAAGGAATGCTTCTTCCTGACCACGGGTAACGTTTGAATGCTTCATAGGTATCTTTCTGCGACTGTTTGTCGCGAAACTCCGTGCTGCCCGCACGCTGAGGGGGTCGCATGAGCGACATCTTTGCTATTGGTGACTTGGCCAAAGGTTTCGTCATAGCAGAGAATGGCCGTTTATTTCGACGAGCGAGGATTTCGCAGCTGCATTCTGATGCAGATATGAAATCCGAGTCGATGTCGAATCAAAAGGTGAGTACCTTTTATCAAGGCCTTGCCTTGATATTGGCCGCTTTCTGCTATGACGAACGAGTTTTCGTAAGTAGTTTTTAAGGTATGGAGATATACCTTTGAATCCGAACACCTGTAAAATGAATTTATGAAGGAATTTGTGCATTTGAATTTGTATGAGCGACAGCGGATCGAAAAATATTTGAAAGTAAAAAAGAGTCTGCGATTCATCGCAAGAAAATTGGA